>NZ_VWWH01000003.1:0-250794 GCF_011753045.1 Burkholderia sp. Ap-955 | reverse complement strand
CCGGTGCGCTGAGCGCGGCGGTCGCGAGCGTGCCGGCCGGCACCGGCTTCGCGCCGGCGAGGGCGGTGCGCGTCGCGTGCGGCAGCGGCGCATAGCCGATCTGGCGGACCGGCGAGCGGCCGCTGTCGAGGTCGAGCATCTCCGCATACCGGCGCCATTGTTCGGGCGTCATGCCCGGGACGAGGCTGAACGCGCCGCGCGCGCCTTCGAGCACGGCCGCGCCGGATTGCAGCTCGTGGCGGAGCATCGCGGTCACGTGCGTCGTGCGGCGTTCGAAACGCGTATGGACGGCGCCTTGCCACTGCTCGCGCACGAGCAGCGCGACGCCGAGCGACAGCACGGCGCCGGCGCACAGTGCAACGACGCCGGCCGCGAGCGGCTGGCGTAACATGATCTGGAGGCGCGTGGGCCCTCGGGTGTCACGCGTCCGGGTTCCACTTGCGGTCATTCGATTGGCATTCTGTTGTCAGGGGCTGCTCCCTGGCACCGGGAGCAGCACGGCAAAACCGGGTAAAACTCGCACCGGCTGCACGCAACGTCTATTTTCAAGATGAAATTGTGCGCGATTTACACGGTTTTTGTAATGGGGCCACTAGAAATTGCGGCAACCGGCGGGAAGCAGCGGGCGCGCCGGCCGCGCTTTGACGCGCATCAACGGGCGCGTCGGCACGTGGGGCAGACTGTTCGGCAGGCCACCCGGCACCGGGCCGGGGGGCGATAACGGGCCGCCGTCGCGCGACGCGCGATGCGTGCCCGGTCGGAGGGACGGACCATGTACAAGCGGATTTTCGTCGGGCTCGACGGCAGCCCGAGCGCGCGTCTCGCGCTGAACGAGGCGATCCGGATCGCGGCGGCGTCCGGCGGCGAAGTGACCTGCGCGTATGTCGTCGAGCACCGGCCGCAGCTCGTCGACGTCGATGCGGGCTTCGCTGCCGCGCGCGAAGGCGATGCGGCCGCGACCGATGCCGTGACGCCGGTGCTCGACGATGCGAAGGCGGTGCTCGCGCAAGAGCATGTGTCGGGCACCGTGCGCGCGCTCGACGCGTACGGCGAGGATGTCGCCACCGTGCTGATGCGCACGGCGGCCGAAGCCGATGCCGACCTGATCGTGATGGGCACGAGCGGGCGGCATGGCCTGCGCCGGCTGCTGCTCGGCAGCGTCGCCGAATCGCTGCTGCGCGCGGCCGACCGGCCCGTGCTGCTGGTGCGGCACAACGAGCCCGGCACGGCGGCGACTGCGTGACGCACGCGGCAACGCGCCGACGTTGACGCACGGGCGGTCGCGGGCGACGACCGTCTCGCGCATTCGTCGGATGACCGCCCGATGAAACGGAAACGCACGCCGCGCGGCATGTGAGCGCGGCTGTCGCCGACGTCACATTGGCCGCGCGAGGGCGGCACGCCCGATGCCCCTTCACGGGCGCGATCGCGTGCCGGCGGTTGCATCCCGACACGCAGTTCTGGCAGCATCGACCGGTGTCCGCTTGTTCGCCGCGCGCATGGCCGCGGCGATCGACGCAGCAGCATCCGGCGATATGCGGTCGCGCGCGCGATGAGCAAAGCGAGGCCGTACGCCGGGTGCCCGGTTCCTTACCTTACCGACGTTATCCGCCATGCCGATCTCCGCTACCGACCTGATTCGCCAGTTCGACCTGCAGCCGCATCCCGAAGGCGGCTATTTCCGCGAAACCTACCGTGCGACCGATTCGGTCGTGCGTCCGGCCGACGGCGCGCCACGCGCCGCGTCGACCGCGATCTACTACCTGTTGTGCGACGGCGCGTATTCGTCGTGGCACCGGATCCGTTCCGACGAAGTCTGGCATTTCTACGCGGGCGACCCGATCGAAGTGTGGGTGCTCGACGAGCGCGACGGGCTGACGATCCATCGGCTCGGCAACCCGCTCACGCATCCGGGCACCGTGTTCCAGGCGGTCGTCCGGGCCGGAAGCTGGTTCGGCGCGCGCTGCGCGGCGCCGGAGCACGTCGCGCTCGTCGGCTGCACGGTGGCGCCGGGCTTCGAGTTCGCGGAATTCGAACTGGCCGACGCGGCCGCGCTGGCCGCCGCGTTTCCCGACTACGCGGAACACGTCGGGCAGCTCGCCCAGCGCACGGACATGTGACGACGGTCACGGCGGTGCCGCCAAGGGCGCGAAGCCCGTGCCGACGGTGCGTGTTCCGCGCGGTCGCGGCCAAACCCGTTTAGAATGCCGTGGTGCATCGGGTCGGCCGCGGGCGTGCCGCGGCAGCCGTTGCCCAGCAGTGCCGACGGCCCTCGTCGCACGGCTGCATGCCTTCCAGGAGCGCCGCCGTGTGGCACTTTCCCATCGCTATTCCATCGTCGCTCGGCCCGTGGGCCGTGTTCGCGAGCGTGTTGATCACGCAGCTCGGCGTGCCGGTGCCGGCCGTGCCGATGCTGATTCTCGGCGGCACGATGGCGGCAATGGGGCAGGCGTCCTGGGTCAGCATGTTCGCGGCGGCGATCGGCGCGACGATGCTGGCCGATTCGCTGTGGTTCTTCATGGGCCGTACGCGCGGCCGGCGCCTGCTGAACGGCCTCGTGCGCTTCTCGCTGTCGCTCGACACGACGCTGCGTTTCGCACGTAACGTGTTCGAAAGATACGGCGCGCCGCTGCTGGTGCTGTCCAAATTCCTGCCGGGCCTCGGCCTCGTGTCGGCGCCGCTGCTTGGCACGACCGCGATCGGCGTCGGCGTGTTCCTGTTCTGGGACCTGGCCGGCGCATCGCTGTGGGCCGCGTTCTGGCTGGTCGGCGGCGCGGCCATTCACGACCAGATCGTCCAGTTCGTGCTGTGGGTGCGCGCGAGCGGCGGCACGATCCTCGATGCATTCCTCGCGATCTTCATCACGTTCCTGCTGTACCGCTGGGTGCGTCGCGTGCAGTTCCGCCGCTATCTCGCGCAAGTGCGCATCTCGCCGCCGCAACTCGTCGAGATGATGACGTCGGACGAGCCGCCGCTGATATTCGACGCGCGGCCGAAAGCGATCCGCGAGCGCGAACCGTACCGGATCGCCGGCGCGGTGCCGGTCGATCTCGATTCGCCGGACCTGCTCGATCCGGAAATGCTGAAGCGGCCGATCGTCGTCTATTGCGTGTGCCCGAACGAGGCCACCGCGAAGCGCTTGATCGCGAAGATGCAGCGCAAGAAGATGATCCACAACATCCGCGCGCTGAAGGGCGGACTCGATGCGTGGGAGAAGCACGGCTATCCGGTCGAGCCGATGCCGGCCGATCTCGATGCGTCGCGTTATTTCGTGCGGCCGGATCACGCTGCGATCGAAGGCGAATATACGGTGCGCGCGACGCTGTCGAAATAAATCCGCGCGCGAGAGTCGCGCGCATTCGAATTCCACTACCGGTTTCACGTCCCTCGATTTTGATGAAAATCGACTGGCGTGAAACGGCTTCTCCTCCCTATAATCCCGCCTGCATATTGCGTGCGCCTGATCGCGCACATTCGACGCGTGTTCGTTCACGCCGAAAGCGATTGATCCCGTCGCCGTCCATTACGCGCACAGTCGCGTCGAACGGGCCGCACGGGCGTATTCCGTGAAAGGCCCGATCCGTTTTCCGGATTGTTCCGGAACATACGGATAATCCGCGGCGATTCCTGTCGGATTGACGCAGTATCCGTGTCGTTTCTAATTTAGAAAACGACAACGGAGATTATTTCGTTTTCGGCATGCCGGGATCGGCATGAACGGTCGCGCATTGACATCGACAATGACGGCGGCTCGTTCACGGCTGCCAGGAGACGGACTTGAAACAACCAGAAGACCAGTTGCATAGAGGGCTGGAAGAGCGGCACATCAACCTGATGGCGCTCGGCGCGACGATCGGCGTCGGCCTGTTCCTCGGCTCGGCCACCGCGATCCGCGTCGCCGGCCCGGCCATCCTGCTGACCTACCTGCTGGGCGGCATCGCGATTTTCCTGATCATGCGCGCACTCGGCGAGATGGCGATCGCCAATCCCGTCGCCGGCGCGTTCAGCCGCTACGCACGCGACTATCTCGGGCCGCTGGCCGGCTACCTGACCGGCTGGACCTACTGGTTCGTGTGGATCGTCACCTGCATGGCGGAAATCACGGCGGTCGGCGTCTACATGCACATGTGGTTCCCCGGCGTGCCGAACTGGATCTGGGCGCTCGCGGCGCTCATGGCGATGGGCTCGGTGAACTTCATCGCGGTCAAGCTGTACGGTGAATTCGAGTTCTGGTTCGCGCTGATCAAGATCGTCACGATCGTGCTGATGATCATCGGCGGCGGGTTGATGATCGCGTTCGGCATCGGCAACGGCGGTGTCGCGATCGGCCTGTCGAACCTGTGGGCGCACGGCGGCTTCATGCCGAACGGCATCGACGGCGTGGTCGCCGCGTTGCCGATCGTGATGTTCGCGTATCTCGGCGTCGAGATGCTCGGCCTCACCGCCGGCGAGGCGCGCAACCCGGAGAAGTCGCTGACGAAGGCCGTGAATTCGGTGTTCTGGCGCGTGCTGATTTTCTACATCGGTGCGCTGTTCGTGATCATGTCGCTGTATCCGTGGGACCAGATCGGCACCCAGGGCAGCCCGTTCGTGATGACGTTCTCGCGGCTCGGCATCCCGGCCGCCGCCGGCATCATCAACTTCGTCGTGCTGACCGCGGCGCTGTCGTCGTGCAACAGCGGCCTGTTCAGCACCGCGCGGATGCTCTACAACCTCGCGCAGCAGGGCCAGGCGCCGAGCAAGCTCGGCCAGGTCAATCGCCACGGCGTGCCGGTGTACGGCGTGATCGTGTCGGTCGCGCTGCTGCTGATCGGCGTGCTGCTCAACTATCTCGCGCCGCAGCACGTGTTCACGTGGCTCACGTCGGTGTCGACGTTCGGCGCGATCTGGACGTGGTGCGTGATCCTGATCGCGCAGATGCGCTTTCGCCGCACGCTGTCGGCCGACAAGATCGCGCGCCTGCCGATCCGCGTGCCGTTTTATCCGCTCGGTTCGTTCGTCGCGCTCGGCTTTCTGGTGCTGGTCGTCGTGCTGATGGCATTCACGCCCGACACGCGCGTCGCGCTCGTGATCGGGCCGGTCTGGATCGTGCTGCTCGGCATCACGTATGCGCTGTTCTACGCGAACCGTCCGGCGGCATCGGTTCCGACGAAGTCGTAAGCAGCACGGGCAGGGGCCCGCGCGACCCTTGATCGCGATCATGCACGCGCGGGCCGGACGACCTATGCTGAACGAATCGATTGTCCGCGCTTCGCGTGGCAACCCGCCGATCCCCGTGACCGCCGCGACCGCGGCGGCGGTCCGGCCGCCGTGCGCCGCTTCCGCGCGAAGCTCCCGTCGTCGTTCCGCGACGACGCGCACGCACGGAGGCCTTCGCCATGCAGCCTGCCCAGCCCATCCCGACGCTTGCGCGGATCGCGCTGGCCGTCGATCCGACGCCCGAATCGCTGTCCGCCGCGCGCTATGCGCGCACGCTGCTGCGCCCCGGCATGCGATTGCGCATCGTCTGCGCCATCGACAACCCGCGCCTCGTATTGCCCGACATCCCGCGCATCGACGCACTGCTGACGTCCGCGCGCGAGGACATGATGCGCGAGGCGCAAGCCATCAACGAACGGATCGCGGCGATGTTCGCCGACAGCGGGATCGAGGTCGAGCAGGCCATCATCGACACGTCGGTGACGGGCGGCTCGGTGGCCGATGCATTGGTGAGCGATACGTCGGCATGGCACGCGGACGTGCTGATGGTCGGCGCGAATCCGCATCACGGGTTGCTGCGGCTCGTCGAAGGCGCGATGTCGGACACGTTGACGACACGCGTGCGCTGCGCATTGCTGATCGTGCCGGCCGCCTACGTACGGCCGTCGGACGGCGGCCTGCAGCGGCTGATGTTCGCGGTCGACGGCAGCGAGCCGTCGCTGCACGCGGTGCGCGTCGGGCTCGGCTTCGCGGCGCCGACGACGTTGCTGTACGCGGCCTACGTGATCGATCGCGCGGTTCGTCTGACGGATATCGTGCCGGTGCGCGCGCTCGAGGATGCCTATCGCGCGGAGGGCGAGGATGCGCTCGCGAAGATCGGCCCGCTGTTCCATGCGACCGGGAACCCGAGCAAGCGCGGTGTCGTCGAAACCCGCCCGACCAGCGACGACGTGGCCCATGCGCTGATGCGCGACGCCGTGCACTGGCGCGCCGAACTGCTGGTGGTGGGTACGCATGGCAGGCGCGGCATCGCCGCCTGGCTGATCGGCAGCGTTGCGCGCCGCATTGCGCATCTCGCACAGGTGCCGGTGCTGCTCGTGCGGGGTACCGAATGAATCGCGCGGTGTCGCGATCGAAGCAGGCTTGGCTTGACCTGCGTCAGAAACGGCGCGCCTCGCGCGTGAGACATTGACGAAACATCCGGCAACGCAGCCGGTCTGTCATGCATGTACCGCACAGCCACGCCGCAACACGCGTATTGGTGGCGGTGATCGACGGTGCATTCACAGCCGTTACATCAATTTCCGGAGCCGCAACGTGCGATGCACGGCGCGTCATCCGACCGAGAACTCTCCGGCACGAGGGTAGGCAGCCACGGTTGCCTTGGAGGACGGGCGGGGTGCAAGTTACCCCGTCCGCTTTCCGCATTCGCGTTGTAGTTGGCCCCGTCTGGATTGCTTTCCCCGCAGAAATCGTCGTCATGGCGGCCGTGTCGAACGGCGCGTCACGATGCGCGATGGCGCGCGGTGGCGCCGATGCGGATCGGTGAGGGTCGCGGCATGTGCACCGTTGTCGTACAGGCACGGCGTGCGGCGGCAGGCACTGCCGACGTTGCGAGATGTTCAGCCGTTGCACGGCCCCTGTGCCGTACAACGGCTGCTTGCATGCTCAGGTGCAGCGAAGCATCGACCGCAGGTCGTGCCGTCGGCCGGCACCGCGCCGCACCCGCGGACGCTGGCGCCCGACATGCAGCGGCGCGCACGCGCCGCACGTGCGGTGGCGCAGGCGGTTCGCGTGCGGCCAGCCGGGGCGCGCCTTGTGATGTGGCTCGGCATCGGCCGGCGCGTCGGATACGGCCCGCGCGCAGAGTGCCGCGGCGAACCGTTGCAACGCGAGCACCGAGCCCGCGACGCTCTGGTACTTTTCGCGGCCGATCTGCCCGTCGAGCGTGACGAGCAATCCGGCTTCGCGTGCGAGCGCAAGCAAGGTGTCGATATTGTCGGACGGAAGGTTGCCGGCCGACACGGCCTGGGCGGGCAGGGCGCGCGCTTTGCCCGACGCGCGCCGCTGGCCGTCCCGGCCCGATAAGTTGCGATGTGTCATGGTTGGTCTCCTGCGCCAGGCCCCGCATGCCGGCTCGACGGCCGGCTGAGCGATGACCCGTATGAACGTTTCGTCCATGTCATCAGTATCGTGTCGCGCCCGTGCGCTGCCAAGCAGCGCGCGCTGAAGTCGCTGTCAGGTATTGCGCGGCGCCTATCGGAATCCGCTGACACGCCAGTCGGCCGATCCACCATCCCGGCGACTCGCCGGCCCGTTCGTTCGGACGAATGGGGAGCGCGGGGAGGAGATCGCTTGACGCATGATTTCGACCGGTCTAACTTGGCCAGTGCATCGGCGTCGGGCGGCGTTCCATCGTCAGCCTGTGTCAGCCGGTGCCGCGCCCCGGGGTGGCGTGGCAGGGCTTCCAGTCTCGTTCGCGGGCAGTTTGCGCCGCGAATCTTGCGCGGCCGGTTCGGGGACGGATCGGCACGGCGGCACACAACGGGCCGTTGATCGCGCGCAAACACGCGCCGGCGCATCGCACGCCGCGCCGCCATTCAGTCTTTAAGCTTCCGGTACCTTCTTCTTTTCGTTCCTCGACCGTCAGGAGTCCGTCGATGTCCAAGGACAATATGCTCGATTCACTCAAGGAAGCCGCCAAACAGCGCGCGATCGGTTCGGATCAGTTGCGTGCGATGCTCGATGACGAAGTACGCGTCCTGTCGTCCGACGCGCGGGTGCACGACTACATCCACGTATTCGCGATCCGGCACCTGCGCGAACGGATGCGCCGGCAGGACGATCTCCACGACGACACACGTGCCGATGCGCCATCCGCGGACGCCGATCCGCGTCCGAGCCATCGCCTGTGACGGGCGGGCGCCGCGGCTGATGCCGCGGCCGTGACACGATCCGTCGCCGGGCCAGGGCCGGATCCTGATCGACATTCATGCGTCGGTCGACAGCGAACCGGCCCGTTCCACCGCCCTGTTTGATCGCCGTGCCCGGGATCGACGGTGCCGTCGTCGCGTCCGCGGGCGGTGCGCGCACGGCGCCGTGCGGCGCGGTCATCCTGACGATCGACTAACAACCAGCCTTGCGTTTGTCATACGTTTCACTGAATTGTCACGGCGGCCTCAAGTAAGTGGCGCGATTGCCGTTTACCCGGTGAATTCGTCCACCGGGCGTTCGCGCTCCCTTACCGAGTCGTTGCCATGCTCTCGTCCATCCGCGCCCGCATCCTTGCCGCGTGTATTGCCATCGTCGTATTCGCGCTGGTCGCCACCACGCTCATCAACTATTTCATCGCGCGCTCGTACAACGACGACGCGATCGACCGCAACCTGACCTCCGTCGCCAGCGGCCACGTGGTCGGGATCGCCGACTGGGTCGCCACCCGGAGCCGGATGATCTCGTCGCTGCAGGATGCCGCGTTGACGCCCGATCCGCTGCCGGTGTTCAAGCAGATGGCCACGGCCGGCGGTTTCACGAACGTCTACGCGGGCTACGCCGACAAGGCGTTCCACTTCTCCGACCCGACCGGCATTCCGCCCGATTACGATCCGACCGGCCGCCCGTGGTACAAGCAGGCCGCGCAGGCCGGCAAGCCGGTCGTCACGCCGCCATACGTCGACGCCGGCACGGGCAACCTCGTCGTCACGTTCGCGGTGCCGATCCTGCGTGACGGCGCGCTGAAGGGCGTCGTCGCGGCGGACGTCTCGATGGACACCGTGATCGCGAACGTGAAGACGATCCACCCGACGCCCGCGAGCTTCGGGATGTTGATCGACAGCAACGGCCACGTGGTTGCCCACCCGGACGCGAAGCTCACGCTGAAGCCGGTTGCCGATGTCTCGCCCGAACTCGGCGCGACGAACGGCGCGACGATCGCGGCCGCGACCGCGCCCGTCGAGGTGACGGTCGGCGGCGACGCGAAGCTGGTGCGTGCGCGCCCCGTGCCGGGCACGGACTGGTACGCGCTGGTGCTGCTGGACAAGAGCGAAGCGACGGCCGGGATGCGCTCGCTGCTGACCGCTTCGCTGATCACGCTGCTCGTGATCGTCGGCGTGGCGTCGCTGATCATCGGCGCGATCACCGCGACCGCGTTCCGCCGCCTGTCGCAAGTGCGCCAGGCCATGGCCGCGATCGGCTCGGGCGCCGGCGACCTGACGCAACGCCTGCCGGCCGACGGACGTGACGAAGTGGCCGACATCGCCCGCTCGTTCAACACCTTCGTCGACAAGCTGAACGACGTGATGCGCCAGATCCGCGACGCGAGCGAATCGGTGCGCACGGCAGCGAACGAGATCGCGGCGGGCAACCAGGACCTGTCGTCGCGCACCGAATCCGCGGCGGCGAGCCTCGAGGAAACGGCCGCATCGATGGAAGAGATCACGGCGACGGTCGGTCAATCGGCAGCCGCCGCCGGCCAGGCCGACGAACGCGCGGCGGCCGCGTCGCGGATCGCGTCGCACGGCGGCGTGGTCGTGTCGGACGTCGTCGCGACGATGGAGAAGATCGAGGAAGCCTCGGGCCGGATCGGCGACATCATCGGCGTGATCGACGGGATCGCGTTCCAGACCAACATCCTCGCGCTGAACGCGGCCGTCGAAGCGGCGCGCGCGGGCGAGCAGGGCCGCGGCTTCGCGGTCGTCGCGCAGGAAGTGCGCAGCCTCGCGCAACGCAGCGCACAGGCCGCACGCGAAGTGAAGGTGCTGGTCGAGTCGACGGTCGCGAGCGTGTCGGCCGGGTCCGGGCAGGTGCGTCAGGCGGGCGACACGATGCGCGAGATTGTGTCCAACGTGTCGAACGTGACGACGATCATCTCCGAGATCACGCACGCGGCGAACGAGCAGACGCGCGGCATCCAGGAAGTGAATCGCGCGGTCACGCAGCTCGACGAAATGGTGCAGCAGAACGCGGCGCTCGTCGAACAGTCGACTGCCGCCGCGACCGCGCTGCAGTCGCAGGCGAACGCGCTCGCGACCACGGTCGGGCGGTTCAAGGTCGCTTGACGCGGCTGGTGGGAAAGTCGGCCGCGCCTCTCAGGAGCGGCCGTTGTCGCGCATCAGCGCGAGCCGGTTGTAGAGCGTTTTCAGGCTGATCCCGAGCGCTTTCGCGGCGCGCGGCTTGTTGCCGTCGAAGTGGCGCAGCGTCGCCGCGATGAAGCGCTGCTGCGCATGGTGCAAGGTCGCGCCGAGCGGCAGCGCCATCGTGTTCTCCGACAGGCGCTCGGGCGGCATCGCCGGCTTCGGCAGCGTGACGTCGATGCCTTCGTCCGCCAGGATGTACGCGCGCTCGATCGTGTTGTGCAGCTCGCGGACGTTGCCGGGCCACGAATACGCGCGCAGCGCGGCGATCGCCGCATCGGTCAGCCGCTTGTGCGCATGGTGACGCGTGTTGAGCGCGTCGACGAATTCCAGTGCGATCGTCTCGATGTCGCTGTCGCGCTGGCGCAGCGGTGGTACGTACAGCGCAAACGCGGCGAGGCGGTAGAACAGGTCCTCGCGCAGCCGGCCGTCACGCACGGCTTCGGCCGGGTTGTGGCGCGTGGCCGACACGATGCGCACGTCGAGCGGAATCGGCTCGGTGCCGCCCACCCGGACGATCACATTCGATTCGATCGCCCGCAGCAGCTTCACCTGCAAGGGCGCGGGCATTTCCGCGATCTCGTCGAGCAGCAGCGTGCCGCCGCGCGCGGCTTCGAAGAAACCTTCGCGCTGCGCAATTGCACCGGTGAAGCTGCCTTTCTCGTGCCCGAACAATTGCGATTCCGCGATATCGGGCGGAATCGCGCCGCAGTTCACGGGCACGAACGGGCCGTCCCGCCGGGCACTGAGATCGTGCAGCCGGCGCGCGACGATATCCTTGCCGACCCCGCTTTCGCCGGCAATCATCACGCTGGCGCGGGTCGGGGCGATCTTTTCGATGCGGCCGAGCAGCGTGCGCATCGCGGTGGACCGGCCGGACAACTGGCGGTCGTCCGCACGTTGTTTCGACCGGTTTGCGGTGTCTCCCATTGGCATGGATCGGCATTGGCGGTGCCGTTTTGAAAATCGGCACCACACGCTCCGTTGATTGCAATATTTTCATCGACAGCGAAACGGCCAGGAAGGTGCCGCAAAATAGAAATTTCCAATGTACGCGGCGGGGCCGGAAGAAACAGGCCATCGACTCCTGACGCGCATCGCGGCATTTCCGTGCCATCCAGGGTCGTGTCGGTGCTTTTTTACAGAATTTCGATGAAAAAACCGGTCGTGCCCGGCGTGCGTCGATGCGGCGCGCGACACCGGCCGACGCTCGACCGGTCACGGCACGCCCGACAGGGGGAGTCGGGCAGGCGGCCATCCGCGCCCCGCGTCGGGCATGCCGCTTGCTGATGCTTTCAGGCTCGCCCGGCACGCTCGACGGCAGGCCGGATGGTCGACCAGCGGCGTGACACCGTGCGACCGGAGCCGGCGCGAGGCAAGGATGCAATGAGAACCCTGACCCGTGAGCTGTTACGGCAGGGTGCATGGATCGTGCTGGCCGTCGGGCTGGCGTCCGCGCTGCAGGCGTGGGCGGTTCGCGTCGTCGGCGAGCACGCGCCATTTGCGCCGCTGCCTTTTTATGCAGGTGTTGCGGCTGCCGCATGGCTGACGTCGTTCGGCGGCGGCCTGGTCGCGGCCGCGTTGAGCGTGGCCGTGATCGGCACGCTGTGGTGGCGTGATGCGCCGCTTTCCACGCTGCTCACGCAGGCCGGCACATTCGTCGCGATCAGCTTCGTCGAATGCCTGCTCGTGATGACCGTAAAGCCGCTGCTCGCGAACGATCGTCTGCGCGAACCCGATGACGACGGCGACGCCGATGCCCGCGCGCCGCATCGCGAACCGGCGCCGGCCCCACGCGCGCCAGTACCTGACGACGGCCTGCTGCGCCGTGTGGTCGACGCTTCGCCTGACGCGATCGTCGGGGTCGATGCCGCACGCCGGATCACGAGCTGGAATCCGGCCGCGCGAAGGATCTTCGGCATCGACGCGGCGCAGGCCGCCGGGCGCGACGTCGCCGCGATGATCGCGCCGCGCTGGTTGCGGCGCCATCCGTTGCCCGCGTCGTTCGCGAACCTGCACGCGCCGGTCGGTCCGCTCGACGTGCTGTGCGTGCGACGCGACGGCGGCCGGTTTCGGGCGACCTTCGCCGCATCGCCGATGGTCGACGCGCAGGGCAACTGCACGGGCCTGTCGATGACGCTGCGTGACGCGCACGAACGGCGCCGCGGCGAGCGGCGCAACCTGCGCTCGCTGCGCGGCGCCCACGACGCACGCGCACAGGCGGACACGTCGAACCGGCTGAAGGACGAACTGCTGGCCACGGTGTCGCACGAGCTGCGCACGCCGCTGAACGTGATCTACGGCTGGGTCGAGGTGCTACGTAACGTCGACGGCCAGGGGCTCGCGCTGCAGGCCGTCGACGCGATCGATCGCAGCGCGCGGTCGCTGTCGCATATGGTTGGCGACCTGCTCGATGCGTCGTCGCTCGCGACCGGCCGGTTGCGCCTCGAGCGCGTGCCGGTCGATCTCGTGCGCGTCGTGCGCGATGCCACGCGTGAACTCGACGCGACGGCACAGGCGGCCGGGCTCACGCTGTCGACCCAATACGCGATGCCGACCTGCGTGATTCCGGCGGACCGCGAGCGCGTGCGCCAGGTCCTGTCGAACCTGTTGTCGAATGCGATCAAGTTCACGCCGCCGGGTGGCCGCATCGTCGTGTCGCTGACCCGGGCAGGCGAGCGCGTGCGGCTGTCGGTCGCCGATACGGGGCAGGGCATTGCGCCGGAATACCTGCCGCACCTGTTCGAGACGTTCAGCCGGCCCGAACGCGCATTCGCGTCGCCGGCGCGCGGCCTCGGGCTCGGCCTGTCGATCGTGCGCAACATCGTGCACCTGCACGGCGGCGATGTCGTCGCGACGAGCGCCGGCACCGGGCGCGGGACGACCGTCACGGTCACGCTGCCGGCTGGCTGGGACGTCGACGATCCGGCCGAAAACCTGCTGCACGCGGCGGGCACGCCGGACCCGGTGACGCTCGGCGGCCAGCGCGTGCTCGTCGTCGACGACGACGCGACATCGCGCGCGAGCCTCGCCGCGGCCCTCGAAACGATGGGCGCGCAGGTGTCGACCGCGCAGTCGGGGCACGACGCGCTCGACGCGGTGGAACGGCAGGCGCCGAACGTCGTGCTGTCTGATCTCGCCATGCCGGACGGTGACGGCTTCTGGCTGCTCGACCGCATCCGTCATTTGCCGGGCAGCAGCGGGCATCTGCCCGTCGTCGCGGTTACGGCCCACGCCGACAACGCCGACCGGCACCGCGTGATGGCGGCCGGGTTCGACGCGTATCTGCGCAAGCCGGTGGACATGCCGACGCTGGCGAGCGTGATCGCCGATGTCGCGCCAGGCGCCGCGCACGACCGGGAAGGGCGTGGCCGATAGCAGCCGGCGTGGCCGCTCGCCCGGTCATGACGAGGGAAGGAGGCGCGATGGATACAACGGCAACCCGCGCGGCCGGCCCGCTCCGTCGTGACACACGGAGGTCCGGATGAAAACGAATCGAATCCATCAACCGGCGGCGATCGTGCTGGCCGCGACCGTCGGCGCATCGATCACCGTACTCGCCCATGCTCAGGCGGTACCGGCTTCGTCGGCCCAGGTCGCGCCGGGCGTCATCCGCCCCGGCACGACGGCCGACGAGGCCGGTATGACGCAGCGGCCGACCGGTATCGATGTCGAATTCATCGACAAGGCCGGCATGATCGACAAGGTCGAGCGGCAGGCCAGCCAGCTCGCGCTCGACCGCTCGTCGAACCCCAACGTGAAGGCGTTCGCGCGCCGCATGGTCGACGATCACGGACGGATCGCCGGCGAATTGCGGCAGCTTGGCGCGACCAAGGGCTTACCGGTCCAGTCGCGGATGCTCGTCGATCCGGCCGTGACCGCGTTGCGAACCAAGGAAGGTCATGCGTTCGACACGGCCTATGTCGCGCTGGCGGGCCCGAGCGCGCATGAAGCGGCGATCCGGCTCTACGAAACAGAAGCGCGGAACGGCCGCGATCCGCAGCTTCGCGCGTTCGCGGCCAACGCGTTGCCGACGCTCAAGGCGCACCTGGCCGCCGCCCGGCAACTCGCGCAGACGGTGGCGGCCGCACACTGAGCGGCGATCGCGCTACCGCTTGCCCCCGTCAGGGCTTTCAGGGGCTTCGGGGCCGCCCGGCGACGCCTCGTGCGGCGGAGCGTCGAGCGCCGTTTCACCTTCCTCGATCAGCCAGTACGGCGAACTGCCGTAGTACGCATGCAGCGCCTCGGCCCACTCCGGATCGGCCATGGCGGGCCAGCGGTTCCTGTCGAAGCCGGGGGCTTCGCGCACGCGTTCGGTGGCGACGGGCAGCACGAAGCACCGGCGCTCGACGTCGAGCGCGAGCACGTTCCACGGCACCGCGAGCAGCTTGTCGCCGATCCCGGGCGCGCTGCCCGACGACACGACCGCATATGCGATCCGGCCGGAGCGCACGTCGAGCATGATGTCGGCGACCTGGCCGATGTCGTCGCCGTCCATCGACAGGACGCGATCGCCTTCGAGCGTGCGGGCGGCCATCACGTCGGGCCCCGGCCCGCCGCCGGCCGTGCGGCGGTTGCCGCCGACGATGCGCGTGTCGTCACGCGACGGTCTGTCCGTTGTCATCGAACACCTCCTGGTCGAAGCGGCACCCGGGCGGGCCACGCGGTATCAACGGGCGCCGGTCAACGCCGGCGCGGCAGCGACACATCCTCGAGCGTATTGGCCAACTCGTCGCGCTCGGGGCCGCCGGCGCGCGTCGCGATGTCGCCGAGCGACACGATGCCGACCAGCCGCCGGTTGCGGTCGAGCACCGGCATCCGATGCAACTGCACGTCGGCCATCCGCTGCTGGACATCGCCGACACCGTCGTCCTCGACGCACCACTGCACGGGTTTGGACGCGACCGCCTGCACGGGCGTATCGGACGAATGGCCGTGCGACAGTCCGCGCACCGCGAGGTCGCGGTCGGTCACGATCGCGACGAGTTCGGAACCGTCGCAAACGGGCAGCACGCCGATATCGAAGCGCCGCATCAGTTCGGCCGCGTGGCGAATCGTGTCGGTCGGCGCGACGCACACGACGTCGCGCGACATGATCTCGGTGACGCGATACATGAACGTCTCCTTCGTGAGCAAGACTATCGGGGAGCAGATGGCGTGCCGCGCGCGGGCGGCACGCGCCGGGCTTCGCCGGCCAGGCGACGGAGAAATTTGCCAGCCCGCTTGTACATCTTCCACGGCGACAGCCGCGAGCGGGCAGGGCAGGACGTCAGTGACCGATGCCCGTCATCGCGACGATCGCGAGCACCACTGCGCTTTCGATCGCCGCCAGCGCTGCGACGCCGGCGGCGCCGCTGATTTCATGCCATCTGCGTTCAAGGCGTTTCATCACATCAACTCCGGATTGCTCCGGCACGCCGCTGCGCCGCCGCGCAGCGCGGGCCGGTTGCCGCCGTCAGCCGTGATCGCGGGGCGGTGAAGGGACGTGCGGCGAGCGGCGTTCGTGCTCGCCGGACGGCTTGGCAGGATCGATACGGGTCGCACCGCCAACGGCGGGCGGGTCGCTGGCCGGAAACGTCTCCTCGAGTCCCTCGTCGATGCGTTCCTCCGTCTTGTCTTTGGACGGCGGGCGCGACGTGGCGAGCCAGAGCAGTCCGGCAGCCGGTGACACGGCGTCGTGGCGGCCGGGGGCGTGAACGGTCATGGTCGAACCTCCTTTGTCATCGATGAGGGCGCAAGCGCCATGCCTGCGCGGGCCGACGGTACGACGCTTGCGCTTTGGCGAAACCGCACGGGGCGCCACGCAGCCACGCTGCGCCGTCGGCGTGGACAAGAGGACAACGTGATGAATGCACCTAGGGAAAGGATACGTTACGACGCGAACGTATGCGGCGGCGATTTCGCCCACGTGCGCGAGCGTTTCGACACGTGGAAGCGCGAGTCGCTGGTCTATCGGCCCGAGCGGCGCATGTTCGACGGCAAGGACGAGGTACGCGTACTGAACGAAACCGTCTACGACGGCCCCGAGCGTGCGCAGCGGGCGCTCGTCGCGGAATGCACGCCGTCCGACCGGTTCGCGCTCGCGGTACGGCTCGCCGCCGACGGGCGCACGATGTGGCTGGTGATGGCGGCCTACGACGACTGAGCGCACGGCAGCGCTCGATCGGAGCGGGCACGCCGCTTGCGCGCGATGCCGGCGCCATCGAGATGCGCGCGCCGTCGCGCAGGAGAGACATGAATACGCCATCCATGCTGCACCGCCCCGAGCCGACGACGCCCGATGTCAACCCGGACCCGCCCCCGCCCGGGCACGACGATCCCGTCGATCCGCCCGTGCCAGAGGGGCTGCCACAGGGCGACCCGCCGTCGCACCCGCCACCGATACGGATGCCGGGAGGCGGTGCATCACAACCGTCCGCGCGAACACTGAAAAAAGGAGGACCATCATGGACATTCACGTGCAATCGCCAGACAAGCGCGCGATCGCTCAGGTGCTGGGCCGCTATTTCGAGTCGCGCTCGTTGCGCTATCACATCGAGGAATTGCCGGGCGGCGTGCTGCAGATCGGTTTTCGCGCCAGCGGCCGCCCGGTCGCCGTCACCGTGTCGTTCGACGATGCCGCGTACGACACCTATACCCACTGGGATGCGAGCCAGAAGCAGCTCGCGCTCGGGCGGCTCGCCGACGGCTTCTCGCGGATGATGTCGACGCGCAGCCCGGCCGCGCTGGCCGGCGACTATCACGTCGAGCGATTCTGATTCCGCCACGCTTCACCGGACGGTCCCCGCGTACGGCAAAGTGCCCGCGCGCAGCGGGCGCTTTGCGTCTGCGCGTGTGTCGCGTAGGATGTCCGTAATTCAGCGCACGCTACGTTCGCGCCGCAGGCTGCCAGCCGCTGCAGCCGAAGAGGCGCAATGCGCTTCTTTAATTCAGGTTCGTTTCGCGCAACCGACGGGGACCTTGATGACTGTTGCTCGCCCTTTGCTGTCACCCGGCACACGCCGGTTCGTTTCCGGAGTGTCGGCCTGCGCGGCGCTCGCCGCGGCCGGCGCCCGCGACGCGTCGGCCCAGACGCCTTCACCGCTCGGCGAGTGGCAATACTCGGCCGGCGTGCCGCTCCAAAAGCTGTACGAGCCGAACATCTCCACCTGGGATATCAGCATGGGCGCCGCGATGACGCTGCAGCCGCGCTATGCGGGCTCCGATCGCTATCGCGTGATGGGCGGCCCGACTGTCGACATCCGCTATCGCGACCTGTTCTTCCTGTCGACCGGCGAAGGGCTCGGCGCGAACGTGCTGCGCGGGCCGAACTGGCGCGTGAGCCTGTCCGTCGGCTACGACCTCGGGCGCCGCTCGGCCGACGACATCCAGCACCTGAACGGCCTCGACAACATCAACGCGGCACCGGTGATGAAACTGGCGGCCGATTACGTGATCTCGAAGGAATTTCCGCTCGTGCTGCGCGCGGATATCCGGCGCAGCATCGGCGGCTCGAATGGGTGGGTCGGCGATTTTTCCGCATACATGCCGTTGCCGGGCAGCAACGAGCATTTCTTCTGGTTCGCGGGGCCGACCGTGTCGTTCGCCGATTCGCGCTACATGAACAGCTGGTTCGGCGTGAGCCAGGGCGGTGCCGCGCGCTCGGGGCTGCCGGCCTATTCATCGGGGGCCGGGTTCAAGTCGGTCGGCGCGGGCGTGACGATGGCCTGGTTCCTGAACAAGCACTGGTTCGTCACGATCGACGGCGCGATCGAGCAGCTCGTCGGCCGCGCCGCGCACAGCCCGATCACGCAGCAGAAGACCAACGGCGTGTTCGACATGTCGGTGAATTACCAGTTCTGAGTGGGGGCCGGGGAGCCGATCGCCGACGGGGCGTGCGGCAGTTGCCGTCACATTTGATATGATTCCGACCTGTACAAATGTACAGTGATCGATCCCCGTGACGCCTGCATCGCCGACGCCCCCGGCGTTTTACTACCTGACCAATTTCGAACGCGCGCTGGCCTGGCTCAGCGCGCGTTACGACGACCTGTTCGACGAGCACGAGCACGCGTTCGTCCGCCAGTTTGCGACGCTGCCGCAGGCGTCGCGCGCGCTGCTCGTACGGATGCTGATGCGCAATGGGTCCGACTTTCGCGCCAGCAAGCTCGTCTACGACGAAATCGGCTGCGTGCTCGACGCGGTCGCGCCGCTCGTCGCACTCGGCTGGGTCGATCCGGCGCCTGCGCTGACGCTCGACGAACTGTTCGCGCTGTCGACCAAGGCCGATCTGCTGCGCATCTTCCCGGCACTCGCCGCGCATGCGGGCGAGCGCAAGCCCGAATGGCTCGAACGGCTGCGGCCCGCGCACGACGTCGCGCAACCGCTCGACGCGTGGTGCGCACAGGCCGGCGACCGCGTGCTGCGCGTGACGGTCGGCACCCTGTGCGACCGGCTGCGCCTGATGTTCTTCGGCAATCTCCATCAGGACTGGAGCGAGTTCGTGCTCGCCGATCTCGGCGTGTTCCAGTACGAAAGCGTGCCGATCGCGCCGTCGTCGCGTGCATTCCAGCAGCGCGGCGACGTCGACGCGTATCTCGCGCTGCAGACGTGTCGCGACGCGCTCGACGCGTGGCCCGACGATTTGCCGTTCGACGACCTGATGCGCGCCATCGACGCGGTCGGCTGCGCGCAGCCGTGGCTCGCGACGCGTCGCGCGAAGCTGCTGTTCGCGCTCGGGCAGACGTGTGAGCGCCGGGCCGACTGGGACGGCGCGCTCGACGCGTATGCGCGCAGCGCATGGCCCGGCAGCCGCCATCGGCGCATCCGCGTGCTCGAACGCTGCGGGCGTGACGACGATGCACTCGCGCTGGCGCTCGATGCGCGCAGCGGCTTCGAGAGCGACGAGGAGCGCCAGCGTGTCGAGCGCATGCTGCCGCGCCTGCAGCGCCGGCTCGGCCAGCGCGTCGAACGTGCTGCCGCGGCGGCAGACGTGCCGCGCGAGACGCTCGTGATTGCGCGCCCGGATGCATTCGTCAGCGTCGAATTCGCGGTGCGCGACCATCTTGCGCATCCGGCTTCGCCGGTCCATTACGTCGAAAACACGCTGATCAATTCGCTGTTCGGGCTGCTGTGCTGGGAGCCCGTGTTCGCCGCGGTGCCCGGTGCGTTCTTCCATCCGTTCCAGCGCGGCCCGGCCGATCTGCACGCACCCGATTTCGCCACGCGCCGGACGGACGCGTTCGCTGCGTGCTTCGCGCAACTCGATTCGGGTGCGTATCGCGACACGATCCGCCGGCATTTCGCGACGAAGGCGGGGCTGCAATCGCCGTTCGTGTTCTGGGGCGTGCTGACGGACGCGTTGCTTGACGAGGCGCTCGCGTGCCTGCCGCCCGAGCACCTGCGGCTGTGGTTCACGCGCCTGCTCGCGGATATCCGCAGCAACCGCTCGGGGTTGCCCGATCTCGTCCGCTTCTGGCCCGGCGAGCGCCGCTACGAGCTGATCGAGGTGAAAGGCCCCGGCGACCGCCTGCAGGACAACCAGACGCGCTGGCTCGCGTACTGCGTCGCGCACGGCATTCCGGTACGCGTGATCGATGTCGAGTGGGCCGGTGAAGGCGTCGCGCACGCCGAAGCGGCGGGACTGTCCGCATGAGCTACGTCGTCGCGGTGCGGGCGATGTGCGAGTTCACCGCGCGACGCGGCGACCTCGACCTGCGCTTCACGCCCGCGCCGACCGCGCTCGAAGGCATCGCCGGCCACGGTGCGGTCACGTCGAACCGCGGCGCCCGCTACGAAACCGAAATCGCGCTGACGGGCACCTGGGGCACGCTCACCGTGCGCGGCCGTGCGGACGGCTACGATCCGGTAGCGAACCGCCTGGAGGAAATCAAGACCTATCGCGGCAGCCTCGATGCGATGCCGGCCAACCACCGCGCGCTGCACTGGGCGCAGGCGAAGGTCTACGCGCACCTGATGTGCGACGCGCGCGGCTTCCAGGAAATCGACGTCGCGCTCGTCTATTTCGACATCGTGTCCGAGCGCGAGACGGTGCTGACGCAAACGCTGGGGGCGGCCGAGCTCGCGACGTTCTTCGCCGAGCAGTGCGCGTGTTTCGTCGGCTGGGCCGAGCGCGAGACGGCCCATCGCGCGGCGCGCGATGCGGCGCTGCGTGCGCTGGCGTTTCCGCACGGCCAGTTCCGCAGCGGCCAGCGCGAGCTGGCGGTGGCCGTCTATCGCGCGGCACGCGACGAGCGTTGCCTGATGGCGCAGGCGCCGACCGGCATCGGCAAGACGCTCGGCACCGTGTTTCCGCTGCTGAAGGCCTGCGGCGAGGGCGAGCTCGACCATGTGTACTTCCTGACCGCGAAGACGCCCGGCCGCGCGCTCGCGCTCGAAGCGGCGACGACGCTCGGCGCCGGCACGCCGGCGCTGCCGCTGCGCGTGCTGGAACTCGTCGCGCGCGACAAGGCGTGCGAGCATCCGGACAGCGCATGCCACGGCGAATCGTGTCCGCTCGCGAAAGGCTTCTACGACCGGCTGCCGGCCGCGCGCGATGCGGCCGTCGAGGCCGGGCTGCTCGACCGCGACACGGTGCGCGCGGCCGCGCTTGCGCACGACGTCTGCCCGTACTACCTGTCGCAAGAACTCGCGCGCTGGTCAGACATGGTGATCGGCGACTACAACTACTACTACGACGGCAGCGCGATGCTGCACACGCTCGCGCAGCAGAACCAGTGGCGGGTCGGCGTGCTCGTCGACGAAGCACACAACCTGCTCGATCGTGCGCGCAAGATGTACAGCGCGTCGCTCGATCCGTTCGCATTCGCGGCGGCCCGCGAGGCCGCGCCCGCGGCGCTGCGCAAGGCGTTCGACCGGCTCGCCCGCGCCTGGGGCACGGTCAGTCGCGCGCAGGCCGAACGCTATGCCGCCTATCCGGAGATACCGGGCCCGATCGTGTCGGCCGTGCAGAACCTCGTCGCGGCGATCGGCGAACACCTGACCGACGCGCCGCGCGCGAACGGCGACGCACTGCTGCGGTTTCATTTCGAGGCGATCCAGTTCGGCGTGCTGGCCGAGGCGTTCGACAGCGCGTCGATCTTCGATGCGACGCTGCACGGCGAACCGATGCCGCGCCAGCCGGCGCTGGACGGCGTGGCGTCGGCCGGCCGCCGGCGCCGCGCCCAGTCGACGCTGTGCGTGCGCAACGTGATTCCGGCCGGCTTTCTTGCGCCGCGCTACGAAGCCGCGTGCGCGACCGTGCTGTTCTCGGGCACGCTGAGCCCGTTTCATTTCTATCGCGACACGCTCGGGTTGCCTGGCGACACGGGCTGGCTCGACGTCGACGGGCCGTTCCGCGCCGAGCAATTGACGGTGCGCGTCGCGAGCCACGTGTCGACGCGCTGGCGCGATCGCGACCGTTCGCTCGAACCGATCGTGGACCTGATCGCCGCGCAATACGCGACGCGGCCCGGCAACTACCTCGGCTTCCTGAGCAGCTTCGACTACCTGGGGCGCGTGGTCGCGCTGATGCAGACGCGGCATCCGGACGTGCCCGTCTGGGCGCAGGCGCCCGGCATGGCGGAAAGCGAGCGCGACGCGTTTCTCGCGCGCTTCGACGCGGGCGGGCGCGGCGTCGGCTTCGCGGTGCTGGGCGGCGCGTTCTCGGAAGGCGTGGACCTGGTCGGCGAGCGGCTGATCGGCGCGTTCATCGCGACGCTCGGGTTGCCGCAGGTCAATGACATCAACGAGCAGATGCGGCGCGCGATGGACGCGCGCTTCGGCAACGGCTACGACTACATGTACCTGTACCCGGGCTTGCAGAAGGTCGTGCAGGCGGCCGGGCGCGTGATCCGCACCGAGCATGACGAAGGCGTCGTGCACCTGATCGACGATCGTTACCGGCGGCGCGAAGTGCGCGACCTGCTGCCGCGGTGGTGGCGGATCGGGTGAGACGGAAGATGCGCTTCCGGCAGACCGCCGATTCCGGCAAGTGGGCGCCATCCGTCACGTAGCGAGATCGGGCGGCCGCGGACGCGGCCTGGCTGGGCGCTGCCGCTACAGCACATTCAGCATCGCGAGCGCGGCTTCCTGCAGGTGCGGCAGGACGCGCCGCACGGCCGCGTCGGCCGTCTCCGCGCCGATCGGCATGTTCGTGCTCAGCGCGGCGACCACTTCGCCGTGACGGTTCTTCAACGGCACCGCGATCCCGCGCACGCCGACCTGCAATTGCTGCTCGATCGCCGCGAAACCGGCGTCGCGTGCCTGGTCGACCTGTTCGAGCAGGCGCGCCTTGTTGGTAATCGTGTGCGGCGTGAACGGCGGCAGTTCGGTGTCGTCGAGCCATGCGCGCACGGCTTCGCGATCGGGATGATGAGCGAGCAGCACGACGCCCGGCGACGTCAGCGGCGCCGGCACGCGCGCGCCGAGCACGAAGCCGGTCGTCATCACCCGCGACACGCCGTTGCGCGCGATGAACACGAGTTCCCAGCCGTCGAGCACGCTCACGTACGCCGACTCGTTCAGCGACGCGCTCAATTGCTGCAGATAGGGCTGGACCGTGCGCGGCAGGCGGGCCGAATCGAAGTACGACCAGCCGACCCGCAGCACGCGCGGCGTGAGGCCGTACAGCTTGCCGTCGGTGTACACGTAGCCGAGCGATTCGAGCGTCAGCAGGTAGCGCCGCGCGGCCGTACGCGTGAGGCCGGTGCGCGCGGCGGCCTGGGTGGGCGTCATGCGCGCATGCTGGCTGTCGAACGCCTCGAGGATCGCCAGGCCTTTTTCGAGGCCGGCAATCCAGTCGCGTCGGTCGAGTTCGGGCTTTTTCATCGTCGGGAGCAGGTGCCTGGGTGCGCGGTAATCGCGCGTGGATGGGCGATTATCGCGCAGATCGGATCTGCCGCGACGCTCGATCAGTGCGCGAATGATTCGACGGCGGATGCGCGCCCCGAACCCGGAACATGACCGTCGACGACAATCGGCAACACGCGGAACTACCGGGTCAGCCGGACGTGCGCAACCTGTGTGGAAGACATGCCGCAGGCCTTGCCGCTGTTCCGCGCCATCTCAGGCTCGAATACGCTCGCGAAGCCGCGCTAGAATCGCCGCCTCGACTGGAACAGAACAATGAAAATTCGCGAATCCGTATTGGCCGTGCTCGTCGCGGCCGTGCCGCTGCTTGCCGCGGCGAATCCTTCGTCCGGGACGCCGCTCCCGAAGCCGGCCGTCGACGTGCGTGCGTGGCCGCGCATGACGTCGCCGAAATTCGGCTGCTACGTCGATACGACCTTCGGCTACCGTGACAAGCGCTTCAATTGCGCGCTGAAGAAGTACCGGAACACCGGCGACGCGTGCAAGAACACGAAGGCGTACTACGAGGGCCCGGCGTTCCCCGACCGGCTCGCGGCCAGCGTGCATCCGCTCGCGACGAAGGTCGATCTCGACTGGGAGCAAGGCAGGCTGCAGATGGTCACCGTCACGCTGAAGGGGACGTGGAACGAAGCGGACGTGCGCAAGGCGTTCGGGCTGCCGCGCGCGGAAGGGAGCAAGCTGACCGAAGCGGAGTTGCGCTCGGAGCCGGGCAACCTGATGGACACGAGTGTCCAGTATCCGTCGTCTCCGCTCGATGAAAGCCTGGCGAAACGCCCGAGCAACCCCGCGCGCGGCACGACGGCCGTGATGCTCTACGGGTTCGACCACATGGGCGGCGGCGATGTCGATTGCGGGGGAGGCGAGTAACGCGGGAAGGCGCGGCCGGCGCAGGCGCCGACCGGGTGGGGAGGGTGGTACGGCTGTTCGCAGCGCGTGCGCCGTACCGTCAGGGCTTTACTCGCTGCTCGTCCACTCGACGTTCGCGCCGACCGAGCGCAGGTTCTCGACGAAGTGCGGGTGCGCGCGGCGGATCGGCAGCGCGTTCATGATTTCCGAGCGGCCTTCGATGCTCGCGGCCACCATCAGCAGCGCGATCGCGACGCGGATGATGTACGGGCTCTCGACGCGCGCCGGCGTCAGTTGCAGCCCGCCGAACGTGATCAGCCGGTGCGGATCGGACAGCAGCACGTGCGCGCCGAACTTCGACAGCTCGCCGGACCAGCCGAGCGCGCCGTCGTACACCTTGTTCCAGAACATCGCGCTGCCTTCCGCACGCACGCCGAGTGCGATGAAGATCGGCAGCAGGTCGACCGGCAGGTACGGCCACGGCGCGGCTTCGACCTTGGTGAGGATGTTCTGCGTGAACGGCCGGCGCACGCGCAGCGGGCCGTCGCGTTCCGCGCGCGACCAGCCGTCGCGGTGCGTGACGTTGACGCCGAACTTCGCGAATGTGCGGTCGATCAGCGGGAAATGCTCGGGCGACGAGTTGCGCACCGTGATGTCGCCGCCGGTGATCGCACCGAGCGCGAGGAACGTCGCGATTTCATGGAAATCCTCGGCGAAGCGGAACTCGCCGCCGCCGAGCTTGCGGCCGCCCGTCACGCACAGCCGCGACGTGCCGAGGCCCTCGATCGCGACGCCGATCATCGCGAGGAACTGGCAGAACTCCTGCACGTGCGGCTCGGACGCCGCATTCATCAGCGTCGACGTGCCGTTCGCGGCCGTCGCGCACAGCGCGAAGTTCTCGGTGGTTGTCACCGACGCGTAGTCGAGCCAGTGGTCGTTGGCCGTCAGCGGGCCGTCGGTGCGGACGATCAGCGAATCGGGCGTGCGCTCGATGTGCGCGCCGAAGCGCTCGAACACCTCGACGTGCGGATCGATCTCACGCACGCCGAGCGTACAGCCCTTCACGTCGTTCTCGAGGCGCGCGACGCCGAAGCGCGCGAGCAGCGGCGGGATCAGCATGATCGACGAGCGCATCGCTTCCGGCAGCCGATGGACGGCCGGATCGAATTTCGTGTTGCGATGGTGGAGTTCGAGCAGGCCCGTCGTGAAGTCGACCGACACGTCGCTGCCGAGCGTGCGGAAGATGTCGAGGATCTTGCGCACGTCGGTGATGTCCGGCACGCCGATGAGGCGCAGCGGCTGATCGGTCAACAGGGTGGCGCACAGGATCGGCAGGACGGCGTTCTTGTTCGCGGACGGCTTGATGTCCCCGCGCAGCGGAGTGCCGCCGTGGACGATGAGATTCGACATGATATGGGGGCGTATCGGTGACTGACGTAGGCCCATATGATGCCATTGGTCGGCGGGCGGCGTGGCATGTTCAGCGGGGAAAAGGGGGAATCGACGCGTGTAACTGACAGTGTTTGACGTGGTGCACGCGAAGCAGCGGGGTCGTTGCCGGCTGGCGCCGAGCCATGCGTGATGGCCGGCCACAGGTCGCGGCCGGCCATCGGGCCAGGGTGTTACTGCGCCGCCCGCATCCGCGCGGCGACCACCAGCGAGATCAGGCAGCCGACCGCGAGATAACCGGCGACGAGGTGCCACGAGCCGCCGGCCACGCTGACGAGGCCGACCGCAATGAACGGCGTGAACCCGCCGCCGACCACGCTCGCGAACTGGTAGCCGACGCCCGCGCCGCTATAGCGGTATTCGGCGCCGAACAGCTCGGTGAACAGCGGCTGCTGGACGCTCACGACCATGTCGTGCGCGGCGTTCGCGAGCAGGATCGAGAAGATCACGATCCATGCGATCGACCGCGCTTCCAGCGCGACGAAGAACGGGATCGCCGACGCCAGGCCGATCAGCGCGCCGATCAGGTAGATGCGGCGCAGGCCGTAGCGGTCGGCCAGCCACGCGAAACACGGGATCGTCACGCAGCTCACCGCGCCCACCAGCAGGCCGATGTTCAGGAACAGGTCGCGCGACATGCCGAGGTTCGTCGTCGAATAGCTGAGCGCGAACGCGGTGACGATATACATCGTGAACAGTTCGGCGAGGCGCAGCGCGATGATCAGCAGGAACGCCTTCGGATGGCGCGTGAGCGCTTCAAGCACCGGCAGGCGCAGCTTGCGGTTGCCGTGTTCGACCTTCTCGACGAACTCCTGCGATTCGTCCATGTTCTTGCGGACCCACAGCCCGATCAGCACGAGCACGATGCTGAACACGAACGGCAGGCGCCAGCCCCACGACTTGAATGCGGCCTCGCCGAGCGTGTGGCTCAGGATCGACACGATGCCCGTGGCCAGCACGAGGCCGACGCCGTAGCCGACCTGCACACCGCTGCTGTAGAACGCCTTCTTCTGCTTCGGCGCGCTTTCGACGGCCATCAGCGCCGCGCCGCCCCATTCGCCGCCGACCGCGAACCCCTGGATCGCGCGCATCAGCACCAGCAGCACGGGCGCCCACCAGCCGATCGTCGAGAATGTCGGCAGCAGGCCGATCGCGACCGTCGACAGCCCCATCAGCATCACGGTCAGCACCAGCATCCGCTTGCGGCCGAGCCGGTCGCCGTAGTGGCCGAACACGACGCCGCCGAGCGGCCGGAACAGGAAGCCGACGCCGAAGGTCGCGAACGCCGCGAGCGTGCCCATCGTCGGGCTGACTTTCGGAAAGAACTCGGAATTGAATACCAGCGCGGCGACGATCCCGTACAGCAGGAAGTCGTACCAGTCGACGACGGCGCCGACGAAGCTGCCGATCGCAGCCTTGCGCGCCTGGTTGCGCATGCGGGCGCTGGCGGCGGCGTCGAGGGTGTCGAAGGTTGGGGTCATTGCGATGTCTCCTGGCACGGCGCATCGTGGAATCGTGGCGGCGCCGCGTCCGATGCTGCATTGAAGTCGATGAGTGAACGGAGAATAGGGCGCGCGCCGCATGGCGGCAATTGGCCAATCGGGCAGAGTGCGCGATTATCGTTCAAATCCGTGCGATTATCGAACGCTTTCCGGGTTTGCACTAGGCGGCGTGACGATATCCCGTTTGGCCAGGGTGTGCCGCCGTGAACGAACTGGTTAAAATTGGCAGCATTGAAAACCCGCCCGTTCGGGGCGGATGCGCGGTCGCCACCCCGGCCGCGCATGCCGCACGCAACGAGCGCCATCCCCATCGACCGCATGCCCCCGGAGACTGGAATGCCCGGCAATTCCCACCCCCTGTCCAGCGATACGCCGCCCGTTGCCGATCCGGCTGCCAATCCGCTCGGGATGGCCGGCCTCGAGTTCGTCGAATTCGCGGCGCCCGTGCCGGAAGCGCTCGCGCAGCGCTTCGAGCAGCTCGGGTTCAAGGCGATCGCGCGGCACGTCAGCAAGAACGTCACGCTCTACCGGCAAGGGCAGATGCACTTCCTGATCAACGCCGAGCCCGATTCGTTCGCCGCGCGCTACGCGGAGGAATATGGAATGGGCGTCTGCGCGATCGGGCTGCGCGTGGCCAGCGCCCGGCGCGCGTTCGAGCGGGCGATCGAGCTCGGCGCATGGGCGTTCGAGGGCGAGAAGGTCGGCGTCGGCGAGCTGAAGATTCCGGCGATCCAGGGCATCGGCGATTCGCACCTCTATTTCGTCGACCGCTGGCGCGGGCGTGACGGCCAGCGTGGCGGCGTCGGCGATATTTCGATCTTCGACATCGATTTCCGGCCGATCGACATCGCGACCGCGCATACCGACCTCGACTGCGTGGGCGTCGGGCTGCAGCAGGTCGATCATTTCACGCAGACCGTCGGCGCGGGGCGCATGCAGGAGTGGCTGGATTTCTACCACGACCTGCTGCATTTTCGCGAGATCCACGAAATCGACGCGCACTGGCATGTGTCGGAGGAATCGCGCGTGATGGTGTCGCCGTGCGGCGCGGTGCGGATTCCGGTCTACGAGGAAGGTACGCGGCGCACCGAGCTGATGCATGCGTACCTGCCCGACCACCCCGGTGAGGGCGTGCAGCACGTCGCGCTGGCCACCGACGACATCCTGTCCTGTGTCGATGCGCTGCGTGCGAACGGCGTCGAATTCGTCGAGCCGCCGGCCCGCTATTACGACGACGTCGATGCACGGCTGCCGGGGCACGGCGTCGATCTCGATGCGCTGCGCCGCCGCGCGGTGCTGGTCGACGGCGAGATCGGCCGCGACGGCGCGCCGCGCCTGTTCTTCCAGACCTTCGTCAAGCGCCGGCCCGGCGAGATCTTCTTCGAAATCGTGCAGCGCAAGGGGCACCACGGGTTCGGGGAAGGGAATCTCGCGGCGCTCGCCCGCGCACGCGACGCCGGCTGAGCGGCCGCGGCGCCCGCATCAGACCTCGGACCTCGGGCGTCACGCCGTTACACGTCAAGCGTCACGCGCCGGCGGCCGGCATGCGGTTCGGCGCGGGGTCGTTCGGCTCGTGCAGCACGCATGCGGTCCCGCCCGGCGTGTACATCGACACGACACAGCGGTTGCATGACGTACAGCCCGACTGCGCGAGCCGGCCGTCGCGCAGCCCGTTGACGAAATCCGGCTCGAACACGAGCGCACGCGCGAGCGCCACCGCGTCGAACCCTTCGCGCATCGCCTGCTCGACGTTCCCGCGTGAACGTACGCCGCCAAGATAAGCGAGCGGCATCCTAACGGCCGCGCGCACCTTCTTCGAGTGCTCGAGGAAATACATCTCGCGAAACGCGCCCATCTTCGGCTCGGTAAGCTTCTGCAGCGCCATCGCGGTGCGCACGATCGCGTTGTCTGCATTCGCGCGCGCGTCGCCGGGCAACGGGCTGCCGAACAGCTGCCACACCGATTCGACGTTCATCCCACCGCTGAGCACGAGCAGATGCGCGCCTTCGGTTTCGAGCCGCCGTGCGATTTCGCAGGCATCGTCGGCCGTTCCGCCGCCGCGCACGCCTTCGGTCACGCCGATCTTGCAGACGACGGCGAGGTCGCGGCCCACCGCATCGAGCACGCGGCGCAGCACCTCGGCCGGGAACGCGGCACGCCGCGCCGCGTCGCCGCCATACGCATCGCGGCGGCGGTTGTACAGCGGCGACAGGAACTGGCTGAGCAGATAGCCGTGTCCCATGTGGATCTCGACGGCATCGAAGCCTGCGTCGCGCGCATGGCGTGCGGCCTGCGCGAATTCGTCGGCGACCGCCGACATCTGGTCGCGCGTCATTGCCTGTTTCAGAAAGCGGCCGCTCATCACGCCGACCTTGTTGAAGCCGCCCGACGCACTCAATGGCCGTTTGGTCGACAGCGACGGCAGGAACGTGAAGCAGCCGCCGTGCGTGATCTGCGCGGATGCGGCGGCGCCGTGGCGATGGACGGCGTCGGTCAGCGCGCGGAACTGGCGGACCGTCGGCACGTCGAGCCGCGCCTGGTCGACGAACGTGCGGCCGTCGTCGCTGATCGCGCAGTACGCGACGGTCGTCAGCGCGGCGCCGCCTTCGGCGATGCGTTCGTGAAAACGCACGAGCGCACGCGACGGCACGCCGTTCGGCGTCATGCCCTCGTTGGTGGCGGACTTGATCAGGCGGTTGCGCAGCGTCAGCGGGCCGATCTGCAGCGGGCTGAACGCGGGTGACAGTTCGGTGGGTTCCATGTCGGTCGGACGTCGGGAAGGGGCTCGACGATCATTGTGCGCACCCCGCACCGGCGCGCATCGTCCGGGTGGATGGCCCGATCCGGCCGAATGAAGCATGAGACGGCCGCCCGTGACGTTCGGGTATCGGCGAGGCTGCCGGTTTGCGGAAATGCATCGATCAATGGCATCGTGACGAAGCGGCATGCCGCACACGTCAGGACCATCCGGAGAACCGCATGACCAGCCAGTCACAGCCGAAGCAGAAGCGCATGCCGAAACCCGCCGGGCGCCAGGCGATCCTGACCGAGCAGCGCCGCCGGAAGATGGCACGTTCACCTCACGCGTACGTGCGCGGCAATACGGCACGGTTCTACGAATAGCTCGTCGAAACCAACGGCAGCGCACTGCCGCACGGGCCGTCGATCTGGATCTGCGGCGACTGCCATACCGGCAACCTCGGCCCGGTCGCGAACAGCGATGGGAAGGTCGATGTGCAAATCCGGGATCTCGACCAGACGGTCGTCGGCAATCCCGTTCACGACCTGATCCGCCTCGGGCTTTCGCTTGCGACGGCCGCGCGCGGGTCCGCACTGGCGGGCCTGACGATCGTGCACATGATGGAGGCGATGACGGCCGGTTATGCGTCGGCATTCGGCAGCCGACACGCGAAGCTGCCCGAACGTCCCGAACCGGTGCACCTCGTGATGAAGCAGGCCATGCGCCGCTCGTGGCGGCAACTTGCTGTCGAACGGATCGAAGGGCTCGCGCCGACGATTCCGCTTGGGCGCCGCTTCTGGCCGCTGAGTGCGAAGGAATCCCGTGCGATCGGCAAGCTGTTCGGCGACGATGCGATCGCGATGCTCGCCACGAGCCTCAAGGGCCGCAACGACGGGGGCAAGGTCGACGTGCTCGACGCGGCGTACTGGGTGAAAGGCTGCAGTTCGCTGGGACGGCTGCGCTACGCGGTGCTGCTCGACATCGACGGCGACGTGACCGACGGCGACGACCTGTGTCTGATGGACATCAAGGAGGGCGTGACGGCCGCGGCACCGCGCGACGAAACGGCCGCGATGCCGCGCGACAACGCCGAGCGCGTCGTGGAAGGCGCGCGGCATCTGTCGCCTGCCCTCGGTGAGCGGATGCGGGCCGCGCGCCTGCTCGATCGCGCGGTCGTGATCCGGGAACTGTTGCCACAGGACCTGAAGCTCGACATCGATCTGCTCGCCGAGGACGATGCGCGTGACGTCGCGCGCTATCTCGGTGCGGTGGTCGGCGCCGCCCACGCGCGCCAGATGGACAAGCCGACACGCACGGCGTGGCGCACCGAACTCGGCCGCAACCGTGCGAAGACGATCGATGCACCCATGTGGCTGTGGAACAGCATCGTCCAGCTCGTGAGCAGCCACGAAGCGGGGTATCTGGAGCATTGCCGGCGCTTCGCCGCCGGTGAGTAGAGTGTCGCCGCGAGCGACGACCGGGACTACCCGGTCGCGCCTGGCGTGAGGCTCTGCCGACGCATGCCGTCGAAGATCGCGTTCGCCGCGCCCGCCGGAAAATCCGCCGGGATCTGCGCGGCCGCTTCGACAATCGCCGGTTCCGTGCGAGCCACGACGCCCGCCATCGCGGCATGCACGTCGTCTTCGGTCCGGCCGGCACGCCGGCCCTGCGCGATCCAGTGGCGCGGCTGGATCGCGTCGCCCTATGCGCGCCGAGCCGTGCTCGGCACCTTGAAGAGCCGCTCGATGTTGGCTCCGACGGGGGAGCAGGATTGCTGCGTGACGCCGGACGAGCGGGATGCGTTGTCAAAATACAAACCAAAGACCGTATCCGCCAAAAACAAGCGATAGCCTGTCAGGCGTAAATCCGACCCGCCATCCCGCGTCAAGCCTCACGCCGCCCGCAGCGGGCTCGCGTGCGCACTCCGCGCGCTTTCCGGATCGTCGTCGCCGAGCGGAATGAACGCCATGATTTCCAGGTCGTGCCCCGACAGCGCCGGCAGCCGGAACGGGCTCGACAGCACGTTCAGCCGCCGCACGCCGAGCTCGCGCAGGATCTGCGAGCCGATCCCCGTCACGCGTCCGTCGCGGCGCGCATGCCCGGTCGGCACCCGCATCGCGTCGCCACGCATGTCGCAGTCGAGCAGCACCGCCACGCCGCAGCCGGCCGCGTCGATTCGTTGCAGCGCGGCGTGCAGCGGCCACGAATGCGCGGACGGCTCCGCATCGAGCAGGTCGAGCAGCGAATGGCATTCGTGCACGCGCGTCAGCACCGGCGTCGACGGATCGGGCTCGCCGCGCACGAGTGCGAGATGCGGCGCGCCGTGCACGGTGTCGCGATACTCGATCGCGCGGAAACGCCCCCAGGGCGTATGCAGCGGCCGCTCGCCGACGCGTTCGACGAGCGATTCGTGTTCGCGCCGGTAATGGATCAGGTCGGCGATCGTGCCGATCTTCAGCCCGTGATGCGCGGCGAACGCCTTCAGGTCGGGCAGCCGCGCCATCGTGCCGTCGTCGTTCATCACCTCGCAGATCACCGAGGCCGGCGTGAGCCCCGCGAGCGCCGCGAGATCGCAGCCGGCCTCGGTGTGCCCCGCACGCACGAGCACGCCGCCCGGGCGCGCGGCGATCGGGAACACGTGGCCGGGCTGCACGAGGTCGTCCGGGCGGGCGCTGGCCCGCACCGCCGCACGGATCGTGTGTGCGCGATCGGCCGCCGAAATGCCGGTCGTCACGCCTTCGGCCGCCTCGATGCTGACGGTGAACGCGGTGCCGAACGGCGCGCCGTTGTGATCGGCCATCGGCGGCAGCTTCAGCTGCTCGCAGCGCTCGGCGGTCAGCGTGAGGCAGATCAGCCCGCGCCCGAAGCGCGCCATGAAATTGATCGCGTCGGGCGTCACGTGATCGGCCGCGATCACGAGATCGCCTTCGTTCTCGCGATCCTCTTCGTCGACGAGCAGGACCATTCGGCCCGCCCGCAGTTCGTCGACGATCTCCAGCGTGCCGGCGAGCGTCATGAGGCCTCCGTCACATCGAACGCGCGGCGCAGCGCGTCGGCGCCGAAGGTCAGCACGCGGTCGGCTGCATCGATCGCGCCGAGCATGCTCGCGAAACCATGAAGCTGGCCCGGCCAGCGCACGAGCGTCACCGGGGTGCCGGCCTGCGCGAGACGCAGCGCATACGCTTCGGCCTCGTCGCGCAGCGGATCGAATTCGGCGCTGATGATCGTCGCCGGCGCCACGCCTGCGACGTCCGGCGCGGCAAGCGGGCTCGCGAGCGGCGACGCGCGATCGGCGCCGTCGTCGAAATAGTGCTGCTTGAACCAGCGCATCGCATCCGCCGTCAGGAAATAGCCGTTGCCGAGCGTTTCGTACGACGGATGCTCGGTCGCGCAATCGACAACCGGATACAGCAGCAACTGGTGCGCGATCGCGATGCCCGAGCCGCGCAACTGCAGCGCAGCGACGGCCGCGAGATTGCCGCCGGCGCTGTCGCCGGCCACGGCGATCGCCCCGGTGCGCGCGCCGAGATCGCGCGCGCTGGCGGCGGCCCAGCGCACCGCGTCGCATGCGTCGTGCGCGGCCGCCGGGAAGCGCGCCTCGGGCGCAAGCCGGTAGTCGACCGACAGCACGAGCGTGCGCGCCCGGGTTGCGAGGCTGCGGCACAGGTTCGCGTGCGTATCGATTCCGCACGACACGAAGCCGCCGCCGTGGAAGAACACGGTCAGCGGCAACGGCCCGTCGGCGGCGGGCCGATACAGCCGTGCGGACAACTGACGGCCCGACAGGGGAATCCGCCAGTCCTCTTCGGCGGCGACGGCATCGCCCGGGGCAAACGCGCCGCCGGCGGCAAGACTCGCGCGATACGCGGGGACGGTGAGCTGCGCGAAATCGATCGCGGGTGCCTGGGCGAACGCGGCGAGCAGCGCCTGCGCCTGTGGGTCGAGCGGCATGGGGACTCCTGTCTGGATCGGATGCGTTTTGAATCAGGTAAACCCGTGTCGCGGTTTTCCCTGAGTCCGCGCCGGACGCTTGCCGGCACGGCCTGACGGGCATTCCAGCGCAGCGGGCAGGGCGCCACATCATCCGATCGGACGATGGTTCGTTCGCCCGGATGGCCAATTCTCACCATTCAGTGAATCTCCCGATGACGCCGGAATTTAGACGCGTCTTAATCATGGCGGCGCGGGTGGGTCGCGCCGGAAACATGTCGTATGGAGGATGGAGCGTGCTGATGGAGACGAGATGGGCTCCGCAAGAGAGCCAGGCAACCAGTGACGAGGCCGACATCGGCGTCGCGGATTTCAGCGAACTGATGGCGCGCATCTACCAGGGGCCGCTGGAGACGCCGCCGTGGGCCGGCGCGCTCGAACTGGTCCGCCGCTGGCTGCAGGCGAACTACGTGACGCTGATCCTGCGCGCGGCCGCGAGCGACCGCCGCGCGCCGCTGTCCGTGCACGCGTCGGAATTCGGCCCGGTGGTGCCGGGCGACGGCGAGGCGTCGTACAACAACTACTACTATTCGCTCGACCCGTTCGTCGGCCTGCCAGCCGATCGCGTGGTCACGGTCGACGACGTGTTCGGCGACACGGGCTGGCTGTCGAGCGAGCTGTACAAGCAGTTCCTGAAGCCGCAGGACGTGCGCTATATCCTCGGCGCCGACCTGCGCACGGCGTCGGGCGTCGAGTGCCGCTTCCGCGTGTGCCGCAACCATGCGTCGAAGCAGTTCTCCGCGCGCGACAAGGCGATCTGCGCGCTGCTGCTGCCGCACCTGAAACGCGCGGTGGAACTGCATTCGCGGCTCGACACGGCCGAGGTCGAACGCTCGATCTATGCGAATGCGATCAACCGGATGCAGATCGGCACGATTACGCTCGACGAGAACGGCACGATCATCGACCTGAACAGCGTGGCCGACGAGATCCTCAAGCAGAACAACGGTCTGACGATTGCGCGCGGCACGATCGAGGCAACCGATGCGCAGGAGAACCGCACGCTGAAACGGCTGATCCGCCATGCGGTGATGGGGCACCACGGCACGGCCGCGGCGACCGTCGAGGCGATGCCGATCACGCGCAGCTTCGACAAGCCGCGCCTCGGGCTGCTGGTGCGCACGGTGCTGCTGTCCGACTGGTCGGAAGACAACAAGCGGCGGCCGGCCGTCACGCTGTTCCTGCGCGATCCCGACCGCAAGCCGCAGGGCGCGCAGGAAATCATCCGCAAGCTGTTCGACCTGACGCCCGCCGAGACGTCGCTCGCGCTGCTGCTGACGAACGGGCTGACGCTCGAGGAGGCAGCGGAGGAATCGGGGATCAGCAAGAACACGGCGCGCACCCATCTGCGCGCGATCTTCTCGAAGACGGGCGTCACGCGCCAGGCGACGCTCGTGCGGATTCTGCTCGGGAGCGTCGTGCCGCTCGGGTAAGCGAGAGCCAGAGCCCAGATCGGTGACACGGGCGGAATCGCCGAATCCGTGCGCGATGCGGTCGGAAACCTGCGGGCCGCCCGCCGACGTGGCGACGTGCCGCCGAGAAGGTCGCTGGCTGCACCGTGACTCGGGCAGCCCCCACCGCGGGCCGCATCGCCCGCGGCGTTTTCCTTTCCTCCGAATCGTCGATGCGACCGCGTCAGCTTCGACTCAAAGCGTCTCGATCGCCAGCGCGATGCCCTGGCCGCCGCCGATGCACAGGGTGACGACGCCGCGCTTGATGCCGTCGCGCCGCATCGAATGGATCAGGCGGGTCGTCAGCACCGCGCCCGTCGCCCCGATCGCATGACCGTGCGCAATCGCACCGCCTTCGACGTTGACGATCTCCTCGGCGATGCCGAGCTGGGCCGCCACCGCGATCGGCACGACCGCAAACGCTTCGTTGATCTCGAAACGCTCGACGTCGGCCAGCGTCCAGCCCGCCCGCTCCAGCGCGATCCGGACGGCCGGCACGGGGCCGAGCCCGAACATGCCGGGTTCGACGGCTGCGACGCCGAATGCAACCAGCCGCGCACTCGGCGCAATCCCGTGCGCGTCGGCGAATGCGCGATCCGCGACCAGCATCGCCGCCGCGCCGCTGTTCAGGCCCGGCGCATTGCCCGCGGTAATCGTGCCGTCCGGGCGGAACGCCGGCTTCAGCTTCGCGAGCGCTTCGAGCGTCGTGTCGGGGCGCGGCGTCTCGTCGCGCGCAAACGCGACGCGCGTCTTGCGCTGCAGGACGTCGACCGGCACGAGTTCGGCGTCGAACTTGCCGTCCGCCAGCGCGGTGGAAAAGCGCTGCTGCGAGCGGAGCGCCCAGCGATCCTGGCGATCGCGCGAGATGTCGAGCTGGCTCGCGAGATCCTCGGTATGCCAACCCGAATGCTGGTCGGAAAACGCATCGACGAGGCCGTCGCGCAGCATGCTGTCGCGGATCGGCGCGTCGCCCATCCGGTAACCCGAGCGTGCGCCGTCGAGCAGGTACGGGGCGCGCTCCATGCTTTCCATGCCGCCGGCGATCGCCGCATTCGCGTAGCCCAACAGGATCTCCTGCGCGGCGTTGACGACCGCCTGCGCGCCGGAGCCGCAGACACGGTTGACCGTGAGCGCCGGCACCTTGACCGGCAGGCCCGCGCCGATGGCGGCCTGCCGGGCCGGATTCATCTTGTTGCCGGCCTGGATCACGTTGCCCAGCACGACCGTGTCGATCGCCGCGCCGTCGAGGCCGCTGCGCCGCAAGGTTTCGCGGATGGCGATCGCCCCGAGCTCGGTGGCCGGGGTGTCCTTCAGGGACCCGTTGAACGTACCGATCGGTGTCCGGACGGGGTGGCAGATGACGACTTCGCGTGTACTCATGTTGCGTTCCTGGATCGCGTTGCAAGCTGCGCGGACGAGTCGGTTGCGAACGGGTGCGCGCCGCGCCATTCGCGTCGCCGGTTCGATTGCACCGTGACGCCGGCAGGACCCGCCGGCGCGGTGCAAGGCGGCCGCCTCCGATGACCGGATTACGCGGCGCTCCTTGACGGAACGGTATCTATGCATATGCATACTGTCAACGGGGGCATTGCGTATGAGATTGAGGGGGCAGGGCATGCCACCGGGGAGAGGGGCGCGCATGACGACGCGCACGTCGCGGCCGGCGATCGGCTTTCAATCGCGCAGTGTTGACGGTTTTTTGCGCCGATTGCAGAGGCGTTTGGGTGTGCGGGGCGGGCTGGGAGGGAATCGGGATGACGTGTTGTGCTCGGCAAGCTTGTACCCGATGCGGAGTTCGGGAATCTCGACATTATAGAAATAATGTCAAATTAATCACTGCGACGAATTGGATATTTAACGGTTTACGTTATATTATTTACGAAATCACCAGCCCAACCCCGCCATGTCCGATCTCGCTGCCGACGAATCCCGCCTGACCGCCGAAATCGAGCGCCTCAAGGCCGACTTCCCGAAAACCCGCGAGCTGTATCGCGAAGCCTGCGCGCTGCTGTTCTTCCGTTTCGGCATCACGCCCACCGCGAACCGCCTGTACCAGCTCGTCCGCAAGGGCAGCATGAGCACGCCGACGGCTGTCCTCGGCGAGTTCTGGGCCGAGCTGCGGGAAAAGAGTCGCGTGCGCATCGAGCATCCCGATCTGCCGGCCGATCTGCAGGCGGCCGCCGGTGAACTGGTGGCGGCGCTATGGAATCGGTCGAGCGCCGACGCGGCCGGCGCGCTCGACGCATTGCGCGCGGAAGTCGAGGCCGAGCGGGCGGCGGCGAAGGCGGAAGTCGCGGCACTGCAGGCCGAACTGGCCCGCACGGAAACCGCGCTGGAGCAGCGCACGGCCGCGCTGCTGGCCGCGCAGGTGCGCATTCAGGAACTGGAACAGGCGAGGGCGGCGGACGACGCATCGCGGCAAGCGCTGCAAGCGGATATCGAACGCCTCACGGCCGACAACGCGGAAGGCGACCGCGCGCTTGCGCAGGCACGGGCGGATTTCACCACCCAGCTCGACCGGCTGCGCGACGATGCCGGCCGGGCCGAGGAGCGCTTGCGCGCGTCGGAGAAGCGTGCGCTTCAGGAGATCGATCGCGAGCGGCTCGCGGCCGCGCGGATGCAGAAGGAACTCGAGGCGGCGGCGTTGCGCACGGAGCAGCGCGATGCGCAGCAGCGGAAGGAGGTGGCCACGCTGCAGGCGCAGCTCGGCGACGCGCTGCATCGATGCGGCGTGCTTCAAGGGCAGCTCGACGGCGCGCAGGCAGCCGATGCGGCACGGGCCAAGGAACTCGATGCGCTGCGGCACGAAATGACAGCGCTCTCGCGCCGGTCGGCGCTGCGTGGCGCCAAGGCAGCGCCAGCGGCACGACGGGACGAGCGGAGGGCACGCACGCGAAAGCGCGCGGACGAAGCGCCGCCGCGCTGAAGGAGAAACCGCAAGCGTGCGTCAGCCGAAGGCGACGCACGCCAGAAGCCAGAAGCGGGCAGGCAAGCGACCGAGCCCCTTACACCCCGATCGCCCGCGCATCCGCCGGCACCGATCAACTCGACACATACCGCGACGGCAACGCCGGCGCATCCGCCGGAATCGTGACGAGCGACGTGTTGAGCCAACCCTGCGGCGACCCGTTCGACTGCGCATAGGCGCCGACGTACGGCATCATCCGCGTCGTCTGATAGACCTGCGGCGTCCACCCGGCCGGCGCGAGAAAGATCGACGTCGCGCGCTTCTCGCTATACGCGGACGCTCCGTACGTCGAGATGTTCCACAGCGTCTGCTGATACGTCGCATAGTCGGCGTTGTGCCGCGAACCGCCAGCCTGCCAGCCTTCGAGCTGGATGAACGTGTTGTATGTGCCGGCGCCTGCGAGCAGGTTGTTCACCGTGCGCCCGTACAGGAACGACAGGATCAGCCCGCAGTTCGCCGGCGCGAAATCGCTACCGACGCTCAGGTAATAGCGGCCCGTCGTGTTCAACACCGATGCGTAGTGCGAGTTGCCGATATCCGTCGACGTCGTCAGCCCGCTCCCGCCCATGAAGCTGTCGAACGCCTGCATCGTGACGCCCGCCGGGAGGTCGCTCGTCGCGCTGATCGCGACGATATGCGAGCCGGCCGCCAGCAGCGTCAGGAACGCGGACAGCGTGCTCGTATTCCAGTTGCCCTGTGCATCGACGAACGGAAACGCGCGATAGCCCGTCAGCGCGAACACCGCCGGATCGGAGCCGGCCTGCCACGCGATCTGCGGCACCCACATCGTCAGCGGGCCGGCGTTCGACGCGCCGGACACGTACTGCTTCAGCGCGTCGATGAGTTGCGCATCGGCAGCGGGCAGCACGCCATAGGCGGCGCCGCTCTGCCAGCGCTGCACCCATTGCGCGACGAAGCCCGCGAGCTGGCCGCCGGTGAAGTCGGCGGGCGGCACGTAGCCGAGCGGGCCGGTGCTTTGATAGGCGGACTGGATGGCCGCGGCCGTGCGCACGTTGCTGCCGAACATGTTGTTCGCGAAATCCTGGCAGTTGTTGGCTGGCGGCGTCGCGAGCTGCGCGAGCGGGACGACCCACGCGCCGTTTGCAGTCGCGACGCCGCGATACAGCGTGAGATTCGCGACCGAGTCGTGACCGGGAAACGTGGCGGCGTCGGCGCCCGACACGTAGCCGGCCGACGGCGTGACGCTGACGGTGGTCGGTTGCGACCCGAACGGATGCGTGTACGAAATGGCAAACGATGCGTCGCCGCCGGCAAGGCCGAACGATCCCGTGCAGTCGCCCCAGCTGTTCGACGCACTGACGGCGGTCGATTGGCCGGTCGCGACCTGCGTTTGCGACGCCTGCGGCAACGAGCCGCTCTGGCTTGCCGCGTTGCCGTACGCGAGCGTCGTCGACGGGATCGCATTGACGACGTTGATCGTGATCGAGCGGTCGGCGATGCCGTAGCTGTGCGCGGATGCGTCCGCGGCGCCCGCGGCGGCGAACGACGACGCGGACGTCGGGTTGCCGTCGCCGCCGCAGGCAGCCAGTGTGCCGACGAGCGGCGACAGGGTCAGCGCGGCGCCGCGCTGGATGAAGCGCCGGCGGTTCGGCGCGGACGGGCGTTCGGGTTTCGAAGCGGTCATGGACGTTCCTGGTCACGGTTTCGGGAGGCGACAACGACGATCCGGCGCATTGCACACGTGTGCAATGCCGATCGAAGCGGCTCGATTGCCGGCACATGCGCCGCGCGTATTTATGCGGGAGATCGATGAAACGCCTGCGACGAAACCGAGTCGTGCGTGTGACGCCACGCGTGCGGGAGGGCGGGGCGGGAGCGAGGCATGCCGCCGCGACGTTTGGGCGCCCGGCGGGGATCGGGTAAAGTGCCGCTCAACATGCCGGCTCGACGTTACTAGACGACCGGTCTAATCGTTGCTAACATACGCCATCATGAATGCATCTTCGGGCGCGGAAGTCCGCCAGCACATCCTGAATATCGCCAAGCCGATCATGCTCCACAAGGGGTTTTCGGCGGTCGGCCTGAACGAGATTCTCGCTGCGGCGGGCATCCCGAAGGGCTCGTTCTACCATTACTTCGGCTCGAAAGAGGCATTCGGCGAAGCGCTGCTCGAATCGTATTTCGACGGCTATCTCGCGCACCTCGACAACCTGTTCAAGCATCAGGCCGGCACGGGCGCCGAGCGCCTGATGACATACTGGCGCAACTGGCTGCACACGCAATGCGCGGACGATCCGGAAGGCAAGTGCCTCGCGGTGAAGCTCGGCGCGGAAGTGTCGGACCTGTCGGAAGCGATGCGCGCGGTGCTGCGGAACGGCACGAGCCAGATCATCGAGCGGCTCGCGGGCGGCATCGAGGCCGGGCTGGCCGACGGTTCGCTGAGCGGGGTCGCCGATCCGGCGCATACGGCCGCCATCCTGTACGAGCTGTGGCTGGGCGCGACGCTGCTGGAAAAGATTCACCGCAATCGCAAGCCGCTCGAAAGGGCGATGATCGAAACGCGGCGCATGCTGAACCTGCCGCCGCTCGAGCCGAGCGGCGCGCAGTCGTAACCCGGGCGCGCATCGGCGCGCCTTGTTTTTACCCTGATTCTAGACGACTGGTCTACTCAACCACGCATGACGAACGTGTCACACCGCGTTACGCTGTCCCGATTGATTCAACCGCATGCACGCAGCCGCGACGGCCTCAGCGCCGATGCAGCCGCCCGCGTGCGTCTCCCGCTGGTCCATCCCTGATCCGATCGTGCCCACGAAGCACGTCCATTCCTGTTGACGGAGGCTCACATGCCGCAAAGCAAGACCGCTAATCGCCAGATCATCCTGAATTCGCGCCCGGTCGGCGCACCGACGCCGGGCAACTTCCGCACCGAATCCGGTGACGTCCCGACACCCGGCGCCGGCCAGGTGCTGCTGCGCACAGTCTGGTTGTCGCTCGACCCGTACATGCGCGGCCGGATGAGCGACGCACCGTCCTATGCGCCGCCGGCCGAACTCGGCCAGCCGATGGTCGGCGGCACCGTCAGCCAGGTCGTCTCGTCGAACCTGCCCGCGTTCCGCGAAGGCGACCTGGTGGTGGCAGGCGCCGGCTGGCAGGACTATGCGTTGTCCGACGGCCGCGACCTGATTCCGCTCGGCCGCGACTTCGCCCATCCGTCGTACGCGCTCGGCGTACTCGGCATGCCGGGCTTCACCGCCTATACCGGACTGCTGAAGATCGGCGAGCCGAAGGCCGGCGAAACCGTGGTCGTCGCGGCGGCGAGCGGTGCGGTCGGCGCGGTGGTCGGCCAGATCGCCAAGCTGAAGGGCTGCCGCGTGGTCGGCGTCGCGGGCGGCGCCGACAAGTGCGCGTACGTGACCGATACGCTCGGTTTCGACGTGTGCGTCGACCACCGCGATCCGGCGTTCGCCGCGAAGCTGAAGGAAGCGTGCCCGAACGGCATCGACATCTATTTCGAGAACGTCGGCGGCGCCGTGTTCGACGCGGTGTGGCCGCTGCTCAACGACCATGCGCGCGTGCCCGTGTGCGGGATCATCGCGCACTACAACGACGCGGCCTACGACGACAAGGCCGTGTCGACCGGCCGCGACCGCGTGCCGGCACTGATGGGCACGATCCTGCGCAAGCGCATCCGGATGCAGGGTTTCATCATCCTGGATCACTATGCAACCGGCTATGCGACGTTCATGAAGGAAATGAGCGAATGGGTCGCGCAGGGCAAGGTGAAGACGCGCGAGGACGTCGTCCCCGATCTCGCCGATGCGCCGGAAGCGCTGATCGGCCTGCTGGCCGGCAAGAACTTCGGCAAGGTCGTCGTGCGCGTGGGCCCGGACGAACTGGCCTGACGCCTCGGCACGGCGACACACAACGGCTGCACGCTGGCGTCACGCGACGCCGGCTTGTGGCATGCTCGATTCCGCTATCGACGATAGGAGAATGACAAGATGGCGCTTCACGTGATTGCTTCCCTGTTCCTGAAACCCGAACACGCGGCGGCCGCCGAGGCTGAACTGCGCAGCATGGTCGCGAAGACGCGCAACGAGCCGGGCAACCGGCGCTACGACCTGTTCCGCGAGCAGGACGGCTCGCCGAACCTGCACCTGTACGAGATCTACGACGACCAGGCCGCCTTCGACGCGCACCTCGCGAGCCCGTATTTCGGCGAATTCCGCACGAAGTCGGCCGATTGGTTCACCGCGCCCCCGGTCATCAAGGTGCTGTCGGGCATCGACGTCGCCGAATAACCAGGCAGCATCCCCGTCGCGGCCCGCTCCCACCCGGGCCGCACGGCACCCGCCGCCCAGCGTGCGGCGGCGATGACAACACCACGTGGCGCATCGTTCGCGTCGCTTCCCCCATACACCGGCCCCGGAGGCTGAATGATCACCCTCAATATCAACGGCGAAACCCGCTCGGTCGACGCCCCCGACGACATGCCCTTGCTCTGGGTGCTGCGCGACGTCGTCGGTCTGACCGGCACGAAGTTCGGCTGCGGGATCGCGCAGTGCGGCGCTTGCACGGTGCATCTCGACGGCGTCGCCGCGCGTTCGTGCGTGCTGCCGGTCGCGGCCGTCGCGGGCCGCAAGATCACGACGATCGAAGCCGTCGGCGCGACGCCGGCCGGCCACAAGGTCCAGCAGGCATGGCGCGAACTCGACGTCGTCCAGTGCGGCTATTGCCAGTCAGGGCAGGTAATGGCCGCCACCGCGCTGATCGCGTCGAACCCGAACCCGAGCGACGCCGACATCGACGCGGCGATGGCCGGCAACATCTGCCGCTGCGGCACGTACAACCGGATTCGCGCGGCCGTGAAGCAAGCCGCCAAGGAGGCCTGACATGTCACGAGGACTGATCGAAGCCGGTCGGGCCGGCGCGGGCGTGTCGCGCCGTTCGTTCCTCAGGCTCGGCATGTCGCTGGGCGCGGCGGCCGGCGGCGGATTGCTGCTCGGCTTCAGCATGCCGGCCGCGGGTGACGATGCGCGTCGTTCGGTGATCGGTGGCGACGCCGCCGAACCGGCTCAACCGGGCGTCTTCGCACCGAACGCGTTCGTGCAGATCGACCGCGCCGGCAAGGTCACGCTGGTGATGCCGAAGGTCGAAATGGGGCAAGGCGTCTATACGGCGCTGCCGATGCTGATCGCGGAAGAACTCGAAGTGCCGCTGTCGAGCGTGACGCTCGACCATGCGCCGCCGAACGAGAAGCTGTTCCTCGATCCGCTGCTCGGCGGCCAGCTCACCGGCGGCTCGACGTCGGTGCGCTACGCGTGGGAACCGCTGCGTCGTGCCGGTGCGACCGCACGCACGCTGCTGGTCGCGGCCGCCGCGAAGCAATGGAACGTCGAGCCGGCAACCTGCCGCGCCGCGAACGGTGAAGTGCAGCATCCGCCGAGCGGCCGGCGCGCGTCGTACGGCCAGCTCGCCGACGCGGCGGCGAAGCTGCCGGTGCCGAAGGACGTCGCGCTGAAGAAGCCGGCGGATTTCAAGCTGATCGGCACGCCCGCGAAGCGGCTCGATTCGCCGGAGAAGGTCGACGGCACGGCCCAGTTCGGGCTCGACGTGCGCCTGCCCGGCATGCTGGTCGCGGTGATCGTGAACAGCCCGGTGTTCGGCGGCACGGTCGCGAGCGTCGACGACACGGCCACGAAGAAGATCCCCGGCGTGCGCCAGGTCGTGCGCGTCGACAACGCGGTGGCGGTGGTCGGCGATCACACGTGGGCCGCGAAGCGCGGCGCGTCGGCGCTGGTCGTGAAGTGGAACGAGGGCGCGGGCGCGAAGGTCTCGACGAAGGATCTGTTCGCGGATCTCGCGCAGGCGGCGGCGAACGGCAAGGGCGCGGTCGCACGCAAGGACGGCGACGTCGACAAGGCATTCGCGAATGCGAAGACGCGCGTCGACGCCGTCTACGAACAGCCGTTGCTCGCCCACGCGACGATGGAACCGGTGAACTGCACGGTGCACGTGCGCGGCGACGGCTGCGAGATCTGGGTCGGCACGCAGGTGCCGACGCGGGCGCGCGACACCGTGCAGCAGCTCACGGGCCTCGCGCCCGACCGGATCGTCGTGCACAACCACCTGCTCGGCGGCGGCTTCGGCCGGCGGCTCGAGACGGACATGATCGGCCAGGCCGTGAAGGTCGGCAAACAGGTCAACGCGCCGGTGAAGGTGGTCTGGACGCGCGAGGAAGACGTGCAGCACGACATGTACCGGCCGTGCTACTACGACAGGATCTCGGCCGGCCTCGACGCGAACGGCAAGCCGGTCGCGTGGCAGCACCGGATCGTCGGCTCGTCGATCCTCGCGCGCTTCGCGCCGCCCGCGGTCAAGGACGGCGTCGATCCCGACGCGGTCGAAGTCGCGGCCGAGCTGCCGTACGACCTGCCGAACCAGCTGGTCGACTACGTGCGCCAGGAGCCGCGCCACGTGCCGACCGCGTTCTGGCGCGGCGTCGGCCCGACGCGCGGCACGTTCGTGGTCGAGAGCTTCATCGACGAACTGGCCGCGCAGACCAAGACCGACCCGGTGCAATACCGTCGCGCGCTGCTCGGCAAGACGCCGCGCGCGCTCAACGTGCTCGACGTCGCGACGAAGGCGGCCGGCTGGGGCGGCCCGGCGCTGCCGACGGGGCAAGGGCGCGGCGTCTCGGTGATGCATGCGTTCGGCAGCTTCTTCTCGATCGTCGTCGATGTCGCGGTGGATAACGGCGAGGTACAGGTGAAGCGTGTCGTGTGCGCGGTCGATTGCGGCATGGTTGTCAACCCGAACACGATCGAGGCGCAGGTGCAGGGCGGCATCATTTTCGGGATCACCGGCGCGCTGTACGGCGAGATCACGATCGAGGAGGGCCGCGTCGTGCAGAGCAACTTCACCGACTACCGGATGCTGCGGATCAATGAGACACCGCCGATCGAGGTCCATCTGGTGAAAAGCGGCGAGGCGCCGGGCGGGATCGGCGAGCCGGGTACGGCCGCGACAGCCGCGGCGGTGTCGAACGCGATCTTCGCGGCAACCGGCAAGCGGCTGCGCAAGCTGCCGGTCGGCGACCAGCTGAAGACGGCTTGAGGGGAGGCGATGACCATGAAAAACCTCACCCTGAAGATGCTCGGCTCGTCGTTGCTCGCCGTGTCCGCACTGCTGGCCGGCACGGCCGCGCATGCCGCGCAGGCGGCGCCGGCCGATAGCGCGCTCGTCGCGCGCGGCGCGTATCTCGCGAAAGCGGGCGACTGCGTCGCGTGCCACACCGCGCCGCGCGGCACGCCGTTCGCCGGCGGCCTGAAGATGGTCACGCCGATGGGCGCGATCTACACGACCAACATCACGCCCGATCCGGAGACGGGAATCGGCGGCTATACCGAAGCCGACTTCGCCGGCGCGTTGCGCAAGGGCGTCGCGAAGGACGGTCACAACCTGTATCCGGCGATGCCGTATCCGTCGTACGCGAAGCTGAAGGACGACGAAGTGAAGGCGCTGTACGCGTATTTCATGCACGGCGTCGAACCGGTGAAGCAGGCGAACCGGCCGTCCGACATCCCGTGGCCGCTCAACATGCGCTGGCCGCTCGCGTTGTGGAACAAGGTGTTCCTCGACACGACGCCTTACGCCGACAAGCCGGCCAAGGACGCGATGTGGAACCGCGGCGCGTATCTCGTGCAGGGGCTCGGGCACTGCGGGTCGTGCCACACGCCGCGCGGCGTCGGCTTCCAGGAGAAGGCGCTCGACGAAAGCGGGGCGGCGTTCCTGTCGGGCGCGCCGATCGACAACTGGTTCGCGTCGAACCTGACCGGCGAGCCCAACACGGGGCTCGGTCGCTGGTACGAGGCCGAGGTCGCGCAGTTCCTGAAGACCGGCGCGAACCGCCATGCGACCGCGTTCGGCTCGATGGTCAGCGTGATCAACCACAGCACGCAGGCGCTCTCCGACGACGATCTGACGGCGATTTCGCGTTACCTGAAATCGCTGCCGGCGGCGGGCGGCACGGGCGCGCCGCCGTACAGCTATGATCCGAAGCCGACACAGGTCGTGCTGGGCCGGCCGGCGGCCGATCCGGGCGCGAAGGTGTATAACGCTTACTGCCTGCATTGCCACGGCGCGGACGGGCGCGGTTACGCGCCGCTGCTCGCGCCGCTCGCCGGCAATCCGAACGTGCTCGAAGCCGATGCCGCGTCGCTGATCAACGTGACGCTGAACGGCAGCGAGACGCTCGTGATCGATGGCGTGCCGTCCGCGTATCCGATGCCGGCATTCTCGAACCAGTTGAACGACCGGCAGATCGCCGACGTGCTGACGTTCATGCGTGCCGGCTGGAACAACGGTGCGCCGGCCGTGCAGGCGGCGGACGTCGCGAAACTCCGCAAGGCGACGGCGGCCGCGCGCTGAGCGCGGCCCCATGCGGAACGAGGGCGGGCCGGCGTGCCCGCCGTCACTGCCGCCGGGTGCGTGCCTGCCCCGGCGGCGTGGCATTTTCTGTCAACCGGCGCGCGGCCGTTCGCGGCAGCGCGCGTTTTTCGACGCAATGTAGGGGTGTCTGGATGGCTAACGTGACTTATACGGATACGCAACTGCTGATCGACGGCGAGTGGGTCGACGCCGCGAGCGGCAAGACGATCGACGTCGTGAACCCGGCGACCGGCAAGCCGATCGGCAAGGTGGCCCACGCGGGTATCGCCGATCTCGACCGTGCGCTCGCCGCCGCGCAACGCGGCTTCGAGGCCTGGCGCAAGGTGCCCGCGCACGAGCGCGCGGCGACGATGCGCAAGGCGGCCGCGCTGGTGCGCGAACGCGCCGACGCGATTGCGCAGCTGATGACGCAGGAGCAGGGCAAGCCGCTCACCGAAGCGCGCGTCGAAGTGCTGTCGGCGGCGGACATCATCGAATGGTTCGCGGACGAAGGCCGCCGCGTGTACGGCCGGATCGTGCCGCCGCGCAACCTCGGCGCGCAGCAGACGGTCGTGAAGGAGCCGGTCGGCCCGGTCGCCGCCTTCACGCCGTGGAATTTCCCGGTCAACCAGGTCGTGCGCAAGCTGAGCGCCGCACTGGCCACCGGCTGCTCGTTCCTCGTGAAAGCGCCGGAAGAAACCCCCGCCTCGCCGGCCGCGCTGCTGCGCGCCTTCGTCGACGCGGGCGTGCCGGCCGGCGTGATCGGCCTCGTGTACGGCGATCCGGCCGAAATCTCGTCGTACCTGATCCCGCACCCGGTGATCCGCAAGGTCACGTTCACGGGTTCGACGCCGGTCGGCAAGCAGCTCGCCGCGATGGCGGGCCTGCACATGAAGCGCGCGACGATGGAGCTGGGCGGGCACGCGCCGGTGATCGTCGCCGAGGACGCCGACGTCGCGCTCGCGGTGAAGGCGGCCGGCGGCGCGAAGTTCCGCAACGCGGGGCAGGTCTGCATCTCGCCGACACGCTTCCTCGTGCACAACAGCATCCGCGACGAATTCACGCGCGCGCTGGTCAAGCATGCCGAAGGGCTGAAGGTCGGCAATGGCCTCGAGGAAGGCACGACGCTCGGCGCGCTCGCGAACCCGCGCCGGCTGACCGCGATGGCGTCGGTCATCGACAACGCGCGCAAGGTCGGCGCGAGCATCGAAACCGGCGGCGAGCGGATCGGCTCGGAAGGCAACTTCTTCGCGCCGACCGTGATCGCGAACGTGCCGCTCGAAGCGGACGTGTTCAACAACGAGCCGTTCGGCCCGGTCGCCGCGATTCGCGGTTTCGACAAGCTCGAGGACGCGATCGCGGAAGCGAACCGCCTGCCGTTCGGTCTTGCCGGCTACGCGTTCACGCGTTCGTTCGCGAACGTGCACCTGCTCACGCAGCGCCTCGAAGTCGGGATGCTGTGGATCAACCAGCCGGCGACGCCCTGGCCGGAAATGCCGTTCGGCGGCGTGAAGGACTCGGGCTACGGGTCGGAAGGCGGGCCGGAAGCGCTCGAGCCGTACCTCGTCACGAAGTCGGTGACGGTGATGGCCGTCTGACGGTCGTCGATCGATCGCATGCGCGGCGCTGTCGGCGTCGCGCACGCGATCGGCGTGGGCCGGGCAGCGCGCCCGGTCGCTTGCCAGCGTCTCGCTCCAGCCGTGCATTCGAACGGCAACCCCTCGGCATTTCAATATACGTGTCACTGCGGGCGGATTGTTTCAATTCCGTCACCGGTAACGACGCGCGCCGCATCCCCCCGGTGAATGGACGCCGGCCCCTTCCGCCCGATACTGTTCAGCTCACATGACCGGCAAGCTGGCAAGTCCGGACTGCACCTCGTACCCGAATGTTGCACTTTTTGGTATAGCTTCTTCAGAAGAAACCATAACAACCGGTGCGTCAGCGTCGGCCCAACCTGAGAGGAAACGGATGCATCCGCGGTCGGCAGCGCCGTACTACGTTGTGCTGGCGGGGACCTTGATAGCGTGCGCGCTGATGGGCCTCTGCGTGTTGCAGTTGTTTCAGAGCCGTCACGATGCGCTCGACCGCGCACGCGAGACGTCGCGAAATCTGGCGCTCGTCGCCGAGCGCGACATCGAGCGCAATATCGAGTTGTACGGCCTGTCGCTGGAGGCGGTGATCCAGGGCCTCCAGCGGCAGGACGTCATGGCGGCCACGCCGGCCCTGCGGCGCGCCGTCCTGTTCGATCATGCGATGACCGCGCAATTTCTCGGCTCGATGCTCGTGCTGGATGCGGCCGGCAACATCATCCTCGATTCGGCGAACGACGTGCCGCGACAAGGCAATTTCGGCGACCGCAAATACTTTACGGTTCACCGGGACAATCCGAACGCCGGGCTTTACATCAGCGATCCGTTTGCGTCCCGCCTGCGCGGCGGCTCGCTCAGCGTGGCGCTTTCGCGCCGCGTGTCGAATCCGGACGGCTCGTTCGGCGGCATCGTGCTGATCGCGGTCAATCTCGAGTATTTCCACACGCTGTTCGCCGGCCTCGCGCTCGGCTCGCACGGCGCGATCTCGCTGGTCGGCCGGGACGGCGTCATGTTCATGCGCCAGCCGTACGACGTGCGCACCATCGGCCGCGACATCAGCAAGGCGGCGACGTTTCGCCACTTCATGACGGCGCCGGAAGGCTCGTTCATCGAGACCTCGACGATCGATCACGTGCGCCGCCTGTACTACTTCAAGACACTGCCGCACCTGCCGCTGATCATCATGGTCGCCGAGGCGGAGCAGGACATCTACGCGGCGTGGCGGCGGCGCGCGATCACGATCGGCGCGCTGGTGGCGACCTTCGGCGCGGCGTTCATCGTGCTGTCCTTTTTGCTCGGCACCCAGCTGCGGCGCAGGATGCGGGCCGAATCCGAGCTGGTGATGCTCGCGCGCACCGACGGCCTCACCGGGCTCAACAATCGCCGCTCGTTCGGGGAAGTGCTGGAACTCGAATGGCGCCGCGCACGCCGTGCCCGCTCGGTGTTTTCGCTGCTGTTCGTCGACGTCGACCGCTTCAAGGCCTTCAACGACACGTATGGACACCAGGCCGGCGACGACGCGCTGGCGGCGGTTGCACGGTGCATCGGCGACAACATCCGGCGTCCCGCGGACACCGCCGCACGCTATGGCGGCGAGGAATTCGTCGTGATCCTGCCCGATACGCCGGCCACGGGCGCGACCGAGATCGCCGAACGGATTCGCGCGGCGATCGACGGGCTCGCGATCGAACATGCGGAAAGCGAATTCGGGCGCGTCACCGCGAGCATCGGCGTGGCAAGCTGGGCCCCCGGGCAGGAAGGGGAGGTCGAGTCGGTGATCAAGGCGGCCGACGAGGCGTTGTACCACGCGAAGGAAACGGGGCGAAACAAGGTTGCCTCGCATGAAACGGGCACCTGACGTCGCCGCCGGCACGCACCGCGCGCTACTGGCGGCGGGTGTGCCGTTCGACGCTCAATGCCGGCCGCTGCCGCGATAGCTTTCCACTTCCGCGTCGTACGCCGCCAGAAACGCCTTGCCGAACACCGACGCGAAATCGTCCTCGATCGCGAACACCGTGTCGCGATGGGTCGCCGCGTAGCGATCCCACATCCTCGCCTTGTACAGCACGGGCGCGTGCTTCTCGTACCAGCGCATCGCGTCGTCGCGCTCGCGCAGGCGTTGCGGCGAAAAGCGCGTCAGCAGGTCCATCAACGCGGCGCGCATGCCGGCGACCATGCCGATCTGGTGCGCATGCAGGTCCTGGAACGCGTCGCTCACCGCGAGTTCGTTTTTCGGAAAATGAAACTGAAATGATCAAGCAAGCCTTCTTTAAACTTGCTACGATCATGCGCGCGTCGAAAGGGGCAGGTTATTCGGATCGCGCACTGCACGACAGCAGCGCGCGATCCACGCAGAGACGGCGCGAGAATCAGCGCACGAAGCTGGACTGGAACGGTAACCGAGAGACCGGCCGGCCCGGGCAGACATTATTTGAACAACAAGGACGTTAACAACATGAGGACCATACGCCACAAGGTCACTGCGACCTTGGTCGCCTTCGCGCTAGCCACCGGTTCCGCGGCGCCGGTCGCCTTTGCAAAGAGTTCCGGCTTCAGTTCGAGCCGCTCGTCGTCCAGTTCGAGTTCCAGCGGCTCGTCGTCCGGCTCAAGCTCGAGTCGCTACTCATCCAGCTCGAGTTCCAGCAGTTCGTCATCCAGTTCGGGTTTTGGCCGCTCCTCCGGTTCGTCGAGCTCGAAAAACTCCGCCTACGACTCATCGGCTCGTTCGTCGACGAGTCCATCCAGCTCGGGTTTCGGCCGCTCATACAGTTCGTCGAATTCGAAAGGCTCGTCTTACGACTCGTCGGCTCGCCCGTCGACGAGTCCATCCAGCTCGGGTTTCGGCCGCTCATACAGTTCGTCGAATTCGAAAGGCTCGTCTTACGACTCGTCGGCTCGCTCGTCAACGAGCCCATCCGGTTCCAGTTACGGCCGCTCATACGGATCGTCAAGTTCGAAAAGCACTTCCTACGACTCATCGACGCCTTCGTCGGCGAGTCCATCCAGCCCGCCCCCGAAATCGGGGTTCAGCAGCTCCGGCTCCAGGAAAGTGATCGCCGCGACTGCGCTCGGCGGCGCACTGTATGCGGCTCAGTCGAGCCGCGACGCGGCTGCGACGCTGAATTCGAACCAGTCGTCGCATGGCAGCGATAACGCCAGTGGCGGCAGCTCGCCCCACCACAGTGCGTCCAGCGATACCTCGTCGTACAGCGACGCATCCACCTCTCCGTCGTACAGTGCCCCCGCGCATGGCGCAGCGCCACCGGTGGCGGGACAGCAATCCAGTAGCAATGACAGGTTCCTGCTGGGCTACTTGCTCGGACGCAGCAGTTCGCCGCGCGAAACCGTCGTGGTCCAGCAACCGATGACGCGTTCGGTCGACTCGACCTCGGCACCAAGATATCGACGTGCACCCGACGACGATGCCGTGCCGGACGCCGCATCTGACGCCCAGGCGGAGACACTCGCTCAGTCGCCGGCAACGACGGAAAAACAGCCGACGGGGGAAAGCAAGCATCCGATCATGAATGCGTTCCTGTTGGGCGGAATGCTCTTTCTCTCCATTTGTCTCGTCATTGGGCTGTTCCAGCGTGCGCGCCGCGCGTGGCTACTCAGAAAGGCGCGCTATGCATCCCACACCAACTATCGCCTCTGAGAACGACCATGGGAATCCTTGAACTCGTTCGCCGCATCGGTGAAAAGCGCCTCGACGATCTTGCGCGAGCGCGCACCGATCAACCGGACCGGGTCGACACCGGACTACCGCTCGGCGCATGCATCGGCGGCATGATCAAGCTTGTGCTGGCCGACTTCGCACTACTGGAGGGCGCGCTCCTCGTCGTGCCGCCGGACGCACAGATGCCGATCGTTGCGGTCAGCCGCCTGCATATCGACGCCGACGCGGATCTGTCGATTTTCCGGATGTACACGAACACGGGCCCTGACAGGAACGGGCAGGGCGCGTTCCTGCAGGTCATGACGGGCAGGGATGATCCCCAGGATATTCGGGAAGTCGCCTACTACCAGTTCCTGTACCGCGAATATCCGGTGACGGCCGAGGAGCAGGATGCATTCCTCGGCAACGGCTACGGGCTCGGGCAGGACCGTTACGACATGGATCGCGACGAGCTTGACCAGATCGCCCATCTCGCCAGGAATCCGGCGCGCGTCGATGCGGTGCTCGGCGGCAACGATGCGATCGGGTTCGAGCGTGACGCGCCCGGTGGCGACTACATCAGGCCGTGGACTGCTCGGGAACGTCGCCTGGACGATAGCGTCGGCGAGAAGGGCGTCGAGAAGACGCATTCGTTCATGCAGTACGTGCGGCGCTTGCCGGCCGGCCCGGCGCAGGAAAGCGGTCCGATCGAGCGCCTGTGGATCGATTTCGAGCACGTCGAGACGATGGACGGACACCCGGCGCCGGCCGTCTGGGTCGACTATTTCGCCGGCCTTGCCCTTGATCCGCTGCACGTCAAGATTTTCTGAGGCGCGACACCGCCTCGATCCATCCGCAATACAAGGTTCACCAAGGAGAACACCATGTCTGGCTGGAAACTCGTTTCGTCACTGCTTGCGAAACACGTGGGAACCGTCGGCGATCGTCTGGCGCAACAGATCGCCGCATTCGATCCCGAAACGGCTACGCAAGTCGACCGCGACAACCTGCAGGCGAAACTGCATGAAGTGGCGGTAAAGCTTGCCGAGGCCAAGCAGAAAAGCAACAAGGCGCAAACCGCGGCGGCAGAACTGAAGGCAAGCATCGACGGGGACGTGAAAGCGTCGGTCGTGCTGATCGACAAGTTCGAAAAGCAGGAAATCAACGAAGCAACGCTGACGCAATTCACCGACGATCTCGAGCGCCGCAAGCGGGATCTTCCGCAGCGTGAGGCCGAAGCCGATAGCGCTCGGCAACTCGTCGAGACGCTGCAGGAAATCCTGAGGACCGTCGAAACCCAGTTGAACGAATTCGATGCGAAAGCGCGCGCCGCAATGGCGGACCTCGCGCAGGCGCAGGCCGATCGCGAGCGTGCTCAATTGATGCAACAGCAGCAGGACGAACTTAACCGCTTGCGCGCGAGCACCGGCTCCGCTTCAACCGGACTCGGCGCGTTGCAGGCAGCTGCCGCGCAGGCGCGTGTTACGGCCGACGCCGCGCAGACTGTGGCTTCTATTGGGCAAAAGCCGCTCGATCAACAGGCTGCGGTCGAAGAAGCGCGTCGCATCGCTGCGGGTGGAGCGGCCGCTGGCTCGGAATCGGTGATTGATCGCTTGCGCCGGATCTCGCAGTCGTAATCGGGTAGGCCGCGTGCCGGGGACGACGGCGCGCGGCAGACAGAGGCGAATCGAGCCGATCGATGTGGCTTATTCGTTACTTGACATAACGTGAATTATCGACAGTTTTGGTGTAGGTCCCAAGTTCAGATGTCGCGTTTCCGCTAAATAAAAATGTCGTGTTCTTGACTGCTGGCGTGCTGGACGGCTTGTTGAGCAAGCACGGGAGCCGACGATGCAGCGCGAGCTGGACCGATTCAAGGTCATTCAGGACATGGCGGGCGGCAAGCTCAAGCCATGGCGTCCAGCGGAACGGCTGGAATTAACGACGCGCCGGGTTCGCCCGTTGGTCGCCCGATTGCGGGAACACGGGCCTGAAGGTCTCGTGCCGGGACGGTATGGCGAAGCCCAGCAAAAACTGGCTGGACGCGGCAATTGCGGACCGGGCACTGTCCGTCACTTCCCGCCAAGGCATCGGTACAGACGACCGTTATCGACTGGCGACGGCTTCGGACGCCGCCCCTTGCCATCCTCCACCGAGCGCCTTGAACGCGGCCACCGACGCCCGAGCCGCTTCGGTTTTCGCCTGCACGCGCTCGTCCGATGCACGCAGCAGGCTCTCGTCCGCCTGCAACACCTCGATCAGGCTGACGACGCCCTTCTGGTACGCAGCGAACGACGCAGCCCTCGCGCGGCCGAGCGAATCCACGCCGTCGGTGAGAACCGCCGCCTGCTCGTCGCGCCTGACGAGTGCCGAGAACGCGTTCTCGACGTCCTCGGTGGCGTGCAGCGCCGCGAGCCGATACGCAGCAAGCATCTCTGCATCCTGCCCTTTGGCCTGCGCGATCTGCGCATTGATACGGCCGAAGTCGAACAAGCGCCAGCGCAGGCCGAGCACGCCGGCAGCCTGGTTCGCGCCGCCTGCAAACAGGTTGCCCGCGCCCATCGTCGTCGCGCTGCCGATCAATCCGCTCAGCGAGAACTTCGGGTAATACTCGGCAATGGCCGCGCCGATGCGCGCGTTCGACGCCGCAAGGCGCCGCTCGGCGACGATCAGGTCGGGCCGCCGCCTGAGGAGTTCGCCTGGCGTTCTCGTCGCCGCGATCCGCGGTGCAACCGGCACGTCGCCGCCGTCGAGCAATTCCGCGCGATACGTACCGGGTTGCGAGCCGAGCATCACGTCGAGCGCATTCATCGCCGTGTCCAGCGCGGCTTCGAGTACCGGCACAGTTGCGCGAACCTGAGCGAGCGCGCCTTCGGCCTGCCTGACCTGAAGCTCCGCCGCGAGCCCCTTTCCATATAGGAGATTGATGGTCGACAACAGATCCTGTTCGGTCTGCACCTGATGCCGCGCAACCTTCAGCCGGCCCTGCAACCCGCGAATCGTGATGTAGATGTCCGCCGTCTGCGCGGCCACGGCAAGGCGCGTGGCGACCGCCGCCGCCTCGGAGGCCTGATAGTCGGCGAGCGCCGCCTCCCGCCCGCGGCGCAACCCGCCGAACACATCCAGTTCCCAGCTCGCGTTGAAATCGGCCTCGTAGTCGTTGCCGTGACGGTCGAAACCGGGCGTCGAATTCAGCACGCGCCCCAACGGCGTTTCGACCGACTGGTAAACGCGAGCGGCTTGACCGGTCACAGTGCCCGAAGGCAACAGCGCCGCATTGGCCGCACCGAGCCCGGCACGCGCTTGCGTGACGCGTGCCGCGGCCTGCGCGAGATCGAGGTTCTGCGCGAGCGCGAGCGTGACGAACCGGGTCAACTGCGGATCGCCGAAGCCCGTCCACCACGTCGCGAGCTCCGCTTCGGCTGCCGCGTGCCGCTGCTCCACGGCGCTCTGGCCCTGGAAACGCTGCGGCATGGCGATGTCCGGCCGCACATAGTCGGGACCGACGGCGCATCCCGCCGACAGGAGTGCGGCAAGCACCGCGGCAACGATGGGTTTCGGTAGCATGACGGTTTTAGCCAAGATCAGATGGTGACTATAATACCAAATAGTCACTCGTTGTCCATCCCTGCCAGCCGCAACCCATGAAAGAAAACACCGCTTCCCCCGCTCCCGCACGCGGCCCGGCCGATCACGACGTGCGGGACCAGATCGTGGCCGCCGCCACCGAGCACTTCAGCCGGTACGGCTACGAAAAGACGACCGTGTCCGATCTCGCGAAGGCCATCGGTTTCTCGAAGGCCTATATCTACAAGTTCTTCGAGTCGAAACAGGCGATCGGCGAGATGATCTGCGCGAACTGCCTGCACGAAATCGAAACCGACGTGCGCGTCGCCGTCGCCGAGGCGGAACGGCCCACCGAAAAGCTGCGGCGCATGTTCAAGGTCTTTACGGAAGCGAGCCTGCGGCTGTTCTTCCGCGACCGCAAGCTGTACGACATCGCCGCGTCGGCCGCCACCGGCAACTGGCAGTCGGTGCAGGCCTATGAGGCGCGCGTGCAGCAACTGCTGCAGGAGGTGCTGCAGGCGGGCCGGCAAAGCGGCGAGTTCGAGCGCAAGACGCCGCTGGACGAAACCGCGACGGCGATCTACCTCGTGATGCGGCCATACCTGAATCCGCTGCTGCTGCAGTACAACCTCGACACGACCGACGCCGCGCCCGCGCAGTTGTCGAACCTGGTGCTCCGCAGTCTCGCCCCGTGAATCGACACTCATTGTGACCATTGACTCTTTTGGTCACTAGATACACAATGAAAGCCCCGATCACTTCGTCAGTGGGTCTTTCATGGTTCGGCGTCGCCCCGCTCTCCTTGCAGTCGCTTCCGCACTGCCCCTCGCGCTAGCCGCCTGCAGCGGAAAAGCGCCTTCCGATCCGCGCACGGAGGCGCCGCTCGTGCGTACCGCCATCGTGCAGGCGGCCGCGCCCGCGTCACGCTCGTTTACCGGAACCGTCGCCGCACGCGTGCAGAGCGACCTCGGGTTCCGGGTGTCCGGCAAGGTGCTGGAGCGACTCGTCGATACCGGACAAACCGTCCGGCGCGGCCAGCCGCTGATGCGGATCGATCCCGTCGACCTGAAGCTCGCGGCGCGCGCCCGCGACGAAGCAGTGGCCGCGGCACGGGCACGTGCGCGGCAGACCGCCGAGGACGAAGTGCGCTACCGCGACCTGCGCGGCACCGGCGCGATATCGGCATCGGCCTATGACCAGGTCAAGGCAGCGGCCGATGCCGCGAAAGCCCAGCTGAGCGCCGCCGAGGCCGACGCCGGCGTCGCGCGCAATGCGACCGGCTATGCGGAACTCGTCGCGGACGGCGACGGCGTCGTGATGGACACGCTCGCGGAGCCCGGCCAGGTCGTGAGCGCCGGCCAGCCGGTCGTGCGGCTCGCGCACGCCGGCAGCCGGGAAGCCGTGATCCAGTTGCCGGAAACGCTGCGCCCCGCGGTCGGCTCCGTGGCGCAAGCCGAGCTGTTCGGCAAGCCGGGCTCGAGTGTCCCCGCGACGCTGCGCCAGCTCTCCGATACCGCGGATGCGCGAACGCGCACGTTCGAAGCGCGCTACGTGCTGCAAGGCACGCTGGCCGCCGCGCCGCTGGGCGCGACCGTCACGATCCGCATACCGGACGACACACGCGCGACGCCGCAAGCCGGCCTGCAGGTGCCGATCGGCGCGCTGCTGGACGGGGGCAAAGGGCCCGGCGTGTGGGTCGTCGCAGGCGAGCCTGCCAAGGTGGGATGGCGGCCGGTCGCGGTCGAGCATGTGGATGACGACAGCGCGCGCGTGTCCGGCGCACTCAAGCAAGGCGACCGGGTCGTCGCGCTCGGCGCGCAGTTGCTGCATGACGGCGACGCAGTCCGTGTGGCCGCGCAGGCCGCCACGCTCGCACGCGAAGGAGTACGGCCGTGAGCGAGCGCCGCTTCAACCTGTCGGCGCTCGCGGTGCGCGAGCGCGCGATCACGCTGTTCCTGATCTGCCTGATTTCGCTCGCGGGGCTCGTGTCGTTCTTCAAGCTGGGCCGCGCGGAAGACCCGGCATTCACCGTCAAGGTGATGACCATCGTCACTGCATGGCCAGGCGCGACCGCGCAGGAAATGCACGACCAGGTGGCCGAAAAGATCGAAAAGCGCATGCAGGAGCTGCGCTGGTACGACCGCAGCGAAACCTACACGCGCCCCGGCCTCGCGTTCACGACGCTGACGTTGCTCGACAGCACGCCGCCGTCCGAGGTGCAGGAGCAGTTCTATCAGGCGCGCAAGAAGATCGGCGACGTGGCGAACGATCTGCCGGCCGGCGTGATCGGCCCGCTGGTCAACGACGAATATGCGGACGTCACGTTCGCGCTGTTCGCGCTGAAGGCCAGGGGCGAACCGCAGCGCCTGCTGGTGCGCGATGCGGAGGCGCAGCGCCAGCGGCTGCTGCATGTGCCGGGCGTGAAGAAGGTCGACATCATCGGCGAACAGGCGGAGCGCATCTACGTGCAGCTGTCGCACGACCGGCTCGCGACGCTCGGCGTGAGCCCGCAGGACGTATTCGCGGCGCTCAACGGACAAAACGCGCTGACGCCGGCCGGCTCCGTCGAGACGCGCGGGCCGGAGATCTTCATTCGCGTGGACGGCGCGTTCGACAAGCTGCAGAAGATTCGCGACACGCCGATCGTCGCGCAGGGCCGCACGCTGAAACTGTCGGACATCGCCACCGTCGAGCGCGGCTACGAAGACCCGTCGACGTTCATGATCCGCAACAACGGCGAACCCGCGCTGCTGCTCGGGGTCGTGATGCGCGACGGCTGGAACGGGCTCGACCTCGGCCGTGCGCTGGACCGGGAAGTCGGCGCGATCAACGCGGCGCTGCCGCTCGGCATGAGCCTGACCAAGGTCACCGACCAGTCCGTGAACATCAGCTCCGCCGTCGACGAGTTCATGGTCAAGTTCTTCGCCGCGCTGCTCGTCGTGATGCTGGTGAGCTTCGTCAGCATGGGCTGGCGCGTGGGCCTCGTCGTCGCCGCGGCCGTGCCGCTGACGCTGGCCGTGGTGTTCGTCGTGATGGCCGCCACCGGCAAGAACTTCGACCGCATCACGCTCGGCTCGCTGATCCTCGCGCTCGGGCTGCTGGTCGACGACGCGATCATCGCGATCGAAATGATGGTCGTGAAGATGGAGGAAGGCTACGACCGCGTGGCCGCGTCGGCGTATGCGTGGAGCCATACGGCGGCGCCGATGCTGGCCGGCACGCTGGTCACCGCGGTCGGCTTCATGCCGAACGGGTTCGCGCGCTCCACCGCGGGCGAATACACCAGCAACATGTTCTGGATCGTCGGGATCGCGCTGATCGCATCGTGGGTCGTTGCCGTGGCCTTCACGCCGTACCTCGGCGTGAAGATGCTGCCGAACTTCAAGAAGTTCGAAGGCGGTCACGACGCGATCTACGACACGCCCCGCTACAACCGCTTCCGTCAATTGCTGACGCGCGTGATCGCCCGCAAATGGCTCGTCGCCGGTTCGGTCGTCGCCCTCTTCGTGCTCGCGATGCTCGGCATGGCGGTCGTCAAGAAGCAGTTTTTCCCGATCTCCGATCGTCCCGAGGTGCTGATCGAGGTGCAGATGCCGTACGGCACGTCGATTTCGCAAACGAGCGCCGCCACGTCGAAGGTCGAAGCGTGGCTCGCGAAGCAGAAGGAAGCGCGGATCGTCACCGCGTACGTCGGCCAGGGCGCGCCGCGCTTTTATCTGGCGATGGGGCCGGAACTGCCCGATCCATCGTTCGCGAAGATCGTGGTGCGCACCGACAGCCAGGACGAGCGCGACGCGTTGAAGGCGCGCCTGCGGCGGGCCATCGCCGACGGCCTCGCGCCCGAAGCGCGCGTGCGCGTGACGCAGCTCGTGTTCGGTCCGTATTCGCCGTTCCCGGTGGCCTACCGGATCACGGGCCCCGATCCGGACAAGCTGCGCGGTATCGCGGCCGATGTCGAGCGCGTGATGAACGGCAGCCCGATGATGCGCACGGTCAATGCCGACTGGGGCACGCGCGCGCCGACGCTGCACTTTACGTTGCAGCAGGACCGCCTGCAGGCAGTCGGGTTGACGTCCAGTGCGGTCGCGCAGCAGTTGCAGTTCCTGCTGACCGGGGTGCCCGTCACCGCGGTGCGCGAGGATATCCGGACCGTACAGGTGATCGCGCGGTCGGGCGGCGATGCGCGGCTCGACCCGGCGCGGCTCGACGACTTCACGCTCGCCGGCGCGAACGGGCAGCGCATCCCGCTGTCGCAGGTCGGCAAGGTCGACGTGCGGATGGAGGAGCCGATCATGCGCTGGCGCGATCGCGTGCCGACGCTCACGGTGCGCGGCGACATCGCCGATGGCCTGCAGCCGCCGGACGTGTCGGCTGCGATCACGCAGCAGCTTCAGCCGATCATCGCCGCGCTGCCGAGCGGCTATCGAATCGAGGAAGCCGGCTCCATCGAGGAATCCGGCAAGGCCACGAAGGCGATGCTGCCGCTCTTCCCGATCATGCTGGCGGTCACGCTCGTCATCATCATCTTCCAGGTGCGCTCGATCTCCGCGATGGTGATGGTGTTCATGACGAGCCCGCTCGGCCTGATCGGCGTGGTGCCGACGCTGATCCTGTTCCGGCAGCCGTTCGGCATCAATGCGCTGGTCGGCCTCATCGCGCTGTCGGGGATCCTGATGCGCAACACGCTGATCCTGATCGGCCAGATTCACCAGAACGAACAGGCGGGACTGGATCCGTTCCACGCGGTCGTCGAAGCGACCGTGCAGCGGGCGCGCCCGGTGATCCTGACCGCCATGGCGGCCGTGCTCGCGTTCATTCCGCTCACGCATTCGGTGTTCTGGGGAACCCTCGCGTACACGCTGATCGGCGGCACGTTCGCCGGGACGATCCTCACGCTGATGTTCCTGCCGGCAATGTATGCGATCTGGTTCAGGATCCGGCCCGGTCATTCCACCGCCGCCCGCCACGGCGGCCATGAACCGGCATCGCCGGGCGAGCCCGCACTTCAGCCCGCGCTGGACGCGCACGATTGATTACGCCAGCCCATTCACCGTATCGAAGGAAGCAGCCATGTCGAATTCCACCGTTGTCGTCGTGACCGGCGTGTCGTCGGGCATCGGGCGCGTTGTCGCGGAACGATTTGCCAAACGCGGGTGCCGCGTGTTCGGCACCGTGCGCAGCATTGCGCGAACGGCGCCCGTCGCCGGCGTCGAGTTGATCGAAATGGACGTTCGTGACGACGCGTCCGTTCAATCGGGTATCCAAGCGATCATCGAGCGCGCGGCGCGTATCGACGTGCTCGTGAACAACGCGGGCATGAGCCTGATCGGCGCGGTGGAGGAGACCTCCGTGGCCGAAGCCGCGGCGTTGTTCGACACCAACGTATTCAGCATCCTGCGTACGACCCATGCGGTGCTTCCGCACATGCGGGCACGACGGCGCGGCCGGATCGTCAATGTCAGCTCGGTGCTCGGCTTCCTGCCGGCGCCCTACATGGGACTCTATTCGGCATCCAAACATGCGGTGGAGGGTTTGACCGAAACGCTGGATCACGAACTGCGCCAGTTCGGCATTCGCGCGACGCTGGTCGAACCGTCGTTTACGCGAACCAGCCTGGACGTCAATGCGCCGCAGGCTGGCGCGCCGATCGCCGAGTACGACCGCGAGCGCACGCTTGCGTCGCGCGCCGTCGTCGAGAGCGTGAAGGCCGCGCCGCACCCCGACGGGGTGGCCGCCACCATCGTCGACGCAGCGCTCGGCGCATGGCGGATGCGACGCACGCCGGCCGGTGAGGCGTCGCTGTTGCGCAAGTTGCGGCGCTTCATGCCGGCCGGCCCCGTCGATTCGAGCCTGCGGAAAAAATTCCGGCTCGCGTGACGCAGTCGGCAACGATGGGATCGTAGACCGCACGCTGAGTGGAGTCCGGCGGCATGCTCGCTACTGGACAGGGTGGCGTTGCCGCCCTCGTTACCCCACCCGGGCGTCCCGACGTGCGACGGCGGCTACCGCCGCTCAATCGCCGCCCGTCGCGGCAAAATCGCCCGGCGGTAGCGGGCGATTCGCGACGTCCTGCGCGTCGACGCGCGTCAGGCCGAGCGTTTGCAATACCACCGCAGCGGCACGCTCCGGAAAACCACCCTCCTCGCTCGCCTGCACCCTGCTTCCGCTCGCGACCTTGTCGGCCGCATACACCTCCGCCGTGAGGACCGCGAGAATCGTCCCCGTCATCGCGAGCAAGCTCACGAACGGATCGTTGACGACAAAACGGCGTGCCGCGATCCCGCGCTCGCTGTCCCGCCTCAGACGCTTGCCCAGCCCTTGATCGAGCGCTCGCGCCGAGAAGCCCTCCCGCATCAGAAAGCGGCCCCATAGGCGCTCCCGGCGTGCTCGCATGAGCGTGTGGCGCACGCATACGGACACGACCTCGGCGGGATCCGACAAGCCGCCCGCGAGACGCTCGAGCCCGTCCGCGAAATCGTCGAACACCCACTCCGTCAGCGCGGCGAAGACGCCGTCCTTCGATTCGAAGTGGTAGTAGAACGAGCCGAACCCCACATCCGCGGCCTCGGTGATCTCGCTGATCGCCACATTGTCCCTCCCCTTTTCCGCCATCAGCCTGAACGCCGCCTGCAGCAAACGCATGCGCGTCGCCTGCTTGCGGCGCGCGCCGCGCGGCTGGCGATGGGCCGCCTCCCCGACGGAGGCGTTCGGACGACGGGGCCCGACCGTTCGGTCCATGAGCGCGCCTTCCCTGTTCGTAAGAATTTTCTGCATGCCGCAATTTTAGATTACCCACTCATACTTGACAACATTATCAGTTATGAGTCTAATCTCGAAAATCGCAGCACAGGGTTCCTGTGCCAACACGGAGTCCGACGCGCGGTAGCGGCCAACGCCAGCGCGTCCGCGGTCTGCGCAAGCCGTCGTCGCCGGTTCGTTATCCCGTCGTGCGCCAGGTCCGGACACCAGGCGACGGCGATGTGAGGCGTCGCCCGGTTCTGTCGGCCGGCCGCGCCGCCGAAGCGACCGATCCGTCGGTAGATCGGCGGCCGTCGCAGTGCATGGGCATCGGTAGCTCGGAAACGCGGACGATTTGCATCACAAATATCGGAGTACTGATTTATCAGCAGGATCGTCGTCGAATTTTTTCAGTTGACCTCTCACTTGTCTTGGAAACATCGTGAAATCACCCAGTCTTGACGCGCGGAATGTAACGCGCCCGTTTCTGACACGCCTCGCGCCGCCGGTTCGGCGGGCGCCGATCGCTTTCGCCTGCTGTGCGATTCTGCTGACGGCCTGCCACTCGCACGAAGCGCCCGCGCCCGAATTGCAACCGGTCGTTGCGCTGGCGGTTCATGCGGACAACGACGCAGTGCAGCGCGTGCTGCCCGCGCAGGTCCAGGCACGATATTCGACGCCGCTGTCGTTCCGGGTCGGCGGCAAGATCGTCGAGCGGCGCGTGCGAATCGGCGATATCGTCAAGGCAGGCCAGGCACTCGCGATGCTCGATCCGGCCGACCTGCGCAACACGCTGCTGAATGCCCGTGCGCAGCTCGATGCCGCCGAGCATCGCGCCGTCTATGCGAAGCAGCAGCTGGAGCGCGACCGCGCGCAAGCCCAGGCCAACCTGATTGCGCCGGCACAGCTCGAGACGACGCAGGACGCGTATGCATCGGCGGTCGCGCAACGCGATTCCGCCCTCGCTCAAATGGCGCTCGCCGACGATCATCTGCGCTATGCCACGCTGATCGCGGATCACGACGGGGTCATCACGTCGGAAGACGCCAATACCGGACAGAACGTCGAGTCCGGCCAGGCGGTGTTTCACCTCGACTGGAGCGGCGATCTCGACATCGTGTGCGACGTCTCGGAGCGTGACCTGCGCGATCTCGCCGTCGGCCGGGTCGCTCACGTCGGCCTGACGGCACTGCCGGGAAGGATCCTCGACGCACGCGTGCGTGAAATCGCGGCAGCGGCCGATCCGCAGAGCCGCACGTGGCGCGTGAAGCTGACGCTGAACGCGCCGGGGCCGGACGTCCGCTCGGGCATGACCGCCAACGTCACGTTCGACGGTACCGCCAACGCCGCCGCCGACCACGCGATCACGCTGCCGGCCACCGCACTCTTTCACCGCGGCGAAACGCCGGCAGTCTGGGTCGTCCGCAAGGGCAGCGACACGCTGGAACTGCGCCCGGTTTCGATCGGACGCTACGACGAGCGCACGGTGTCCATTACGTCGGGGCTCGAGAGCGGCGAGCGCGTCGTGATGCAAGGCGTCCATACGGTCAGCGCCGGCGAGCGCGTACGCGCCGTGCCGCCGCTGCATCCCGAGGAGTTCCCGTCATGAACGCCCCCGAACGTCAACATCCGTCGGACGGCCCGCACGATGCGCGAACCGATGCCGGCTCGGGCGACGACCGTCGCTTCAATCTGTCCTCGTGGGCGCTCAAGCATCAGCAACTGGTGATTTTTCTGATCGGCCTCGCAACGATCTTCGGCGTGATCGGCTATACGCGGCTCGCGCAATCCGAGGACCCGCCGTTCACGTTCCGCACCATGGTGATCCAGACCTACTGGCCGGGCGCCTCGGCGCGCGAAGTGCAGGAACAGATCACCGACCGCATCGGCCGCCAGCTCCAGGCCGCGCCGTACGTCGACAACATCAAGAGCTACTCGCGCCCCGGCGAATCGATGATTTTCTTCGCGATGAAGGATTCGGCGCCGGTCGACCAGGTGCCCGAAACCTGGTATCAGGTGCGCAAGAAGGTCGGCGATATCCGCTCGACCCTGCCGAAGGGAACGGTCGGACCGTTCTTCAACGACGAATTCGGCGACGTCTATACCAACGTCTATGCGCTCGAAGGCGACGGGTACTCGCCGGCGCAGTTGCACGATTACGCGGACAGGCTGCGCGCGGTGCTGTTGCGCGTGCCGGGCGTCGCGAAGGTCGACTACTTCGGCGACCCGGCCCAGCACGTGTTCGTCGAGATCTCGAACGCGCAACTGACGCGGCTCGCCATCACGCCGCAGCAGCTCGCGCAGGCCATCGATGCACAAAACGCCGTCGCGCCGGTCGGCACCATCACGACAGCGGACGATCGCGTATTCGTGAGGCCGAGCGGTGCGTTCAAGGACACGCAGGCGCTTGCCGACATGCTGATCACCGTGAACGACCGGACGTTTCGGCTCGGCGACGTCGCGAAGATCACGCGCGGCTACGACGACCCGCCCGTCACGCAGATGCGTACGAACGGCCACGCCGTGCTCGGCATCGGCGTCACGATGCAAAAAGGCGGCGACGTGATCGACCTCGGCAAGGCGCTCGATGCGAAGGCAGCCGAGCTCCAGGCCGGACTGCCGGCCGGCCTGAAGCTGACCTCGGTGTCGAGCATGCCGCATGCCGTCAAGCACTCGGTGGACGACTTCGTCGAAGCGGTCGGCGAAGCCGTCGCGATCGTGCTCGTGGTCAGCCTCGTGTCGCTCGGCCTGCGTACCGGGATGGTCGTCGTCATCACGATTCCGATCGTGCTCGCCGTGACGGCACTGTGCATGCACGTGTTCGGCATCGGTCTGGACAAGGTGTCGCTCGGCACGTTGGTGCTCGCGCTCGGGCTGCTGGTGGACGATGCGATCATCGCCGTCGAGATGATGGCGGTGAAGCTCGAACAGGGCTGGAGCCGCGCACGCGCGGCGGCCTTCGCCTACACGAGCACGGCATTCCCGATGCTGACGGGCACGCTCGTCACGGTATCCGGCTTCCTGCCGATCGCGCTCGCCAAATCGAGCACCGGCGAATACACGCGATCGATTTTCGAGGTATCGGCGATCGCGCTGATCGTATCGTGGTTCGCGGCCGTCGTGCTGGTGCCGCTGCTCGGCTACCACATGCTGCCCGAGCAGGCGCATCGCGACGGTCACGCGCACGGAGACGAGGTGTACGACACGGGCTTCTACCGCCGGCTGTCCGGGTGGATCTCGGCTTGCATCGAGCGCCGCTGGGTGGTGCTCGGCCTCACCGCCGTGCTGTTCGCGATCGCGATGGTTGCATTCACGCGCGTGCCGCAGCAGTTTTTCCCGAATTCGGAGCGGCCTGAACTGCTCGTCGACATGCGCTTGCCGGAAGGCGCCTCGTTCGAGGCGACCCTGCGCGAGGCGAAACGGCTCGAAAAGGCGCTCGACGGTCGCCCCGAAATCGACCACGTGGTCGATTTCGTCGGCACCGGCGCGCCGCGTTTCTATCTGCCCCTCGACCAGCAGCTTCAGCAGCCGAACTTCGCGCAGTTCGTGATCACGGCCAAGGACGTCGAGACGCGCGACCGGCTGTCGCACTGGCTCGAATCGACGCTCGCCAGCCGCTTCCCGACCGTGCGCACCCGCGTCGCGCGGCTCGAGAACGGGCCGCCCGTCGGCTTCCCGATCAAGTTCCGGGTCAGCGGCGACGACATCGCCGCCGTCCGCGGCATCGCCGAAAAAGTGGCGGACAAGGTGCGCGCCGACGCCCGCACGCGCAACGTGCAGTTCGACTGGGACGAGCCGGCCGAGCGGTCGGTCTCGTTCGAGATCGACCAGCTCAAGGCGCGCCAGCTCGGCGTAACGTCGGAAGACGTGTCGGGCTTTCTCGCGATGACCCTGTCCGGCTACACCGTCACGCAGTATCGCGAGCGCGACAAGCTCATCGACGTCGACCTGCGCGCGCCGAAGAGCGAACGCATCGATCCGTCCAGGCTCTCGGGCCTGGCGATCCCGACGACGCACGGCCCGGTGCCGCTCGGCGCGATCGGCCACGTGCGCGACACGCTCGAATACGGCGTGATCTGGGAACGCGATCGTCAGCCGACCGTCACCGTACAGGCCGACGTGCGCGGCGAAGCGCCGAGCATCGGCGTGACGCGCGACATCGACGCCGCGCTGGCCACGGTGCGCGCGTCGCTGCCGGCCGGCTACCGGATCGAGGTCGGCGGCGCGGCCGAGGAAAGCATGAAGGGCCAGACCTCGATCAATGCGCAGATGCCGATCATGATCATCACGGTGCTGACGCTGCTGATGATCCAGCTCAAGCGCTTCTCGCGCACCTTCATCGTCGTGCTGACAGCGCCGCTCGGCCTGATCGGCGTGGTCGCCGCGCTGCTGCTGTTCGGCAAGCCGTTCGGCTTCGTCGCGTTGCTCGGCGTGATCGCGATGTTCGGGATCATCATGCGCAACTCCGTGATCCTGGTCGACCAGATCGACCAGGACATCGCGGCCGGGCATCCACGCTTCGCAGCGATCGTGGGCGCAACCGTGCGCCGCTTCCGGCCGATCATGCTGACCGCCGCCGCAGCCGTGCTCGCGCTGATTCCGCTGCTGCGCTCGGGCTTCTTCGGCCCGATGGCCACGGCGCTGATGGGTGGCATCACGATCGCGACGGTGCTGACCATCTTTTTCCTGCCGGCCCTCTATGCGACCTGCTTCAAGGTGCGCAGCGACGAACGCGAGTCGTGCGCAATGACCGTCGCATCCTCGGAGACATGCTGATGACAATCCCTCGTATCACATCGGTGCTCGCCGCGAGCGCGGCGCTTGGCCTGAGCGGCTGTGCCATGGCGCCGAGCAGCACGCCGCCCGCGATGCCGTCGCCGGCACACTACGGCGCGATACCTCAGGCGCCGCGCACCGTCGAAGCGGCAGGTGTCACGCAGCAATTCGACGTCGGCGCCGCCCCCGTCCCGCAATGGTGGCGCCTGTATCGCTCCAGCGCGCTCGACGCGCTGGTCGACGAAGGCCTGCGCGCGAACCCGACGCTGGCCGCGACGGAAAAGACGCTCGCCGCTGCGCAGGAGGAACTGCGCGCGCAGATCGGCGCGTCGACGCTGCCGTCGATCGACGCGAACGCGCAGGTCGCCCGCACGCGCACGCCGGACATTTCCGGCGCAGGTGCGCAAAACCTGCGCTACAACGTCTTCGTCGGGCAACTGCAGGCGCATTACACCTTCGACCTGTTCGGCGCCACGCGGTATGCGAATGCGGCAAGCGCCGCACGCGTCGACGTGCGCGGTTGCGAGCTCGAAGCGGCGCGGCGCGCGCTGGCGGCCAACATCGTCGGCACGGCCATCGGCGCCGCGGCGCTCGACCGCCAGATCATGCTGACCGAACGCCTGGTCGCCGTCGCCCAAGCGACCGCGCTCGAAGACCAGCAGCGCCAGGCGCTCGGCGCGGTGTCCCGCGTGCAGGCGCTGGCGTCGACCCAAGATGCGGCGTCGCTGACCGCGACGCTGCCGCCGCTGCGCCAACAACGCGCGCGCGCCGTTCACGCGCTTGCGATCCTGCTCGGCCGCACGCCCGACGCGCCGCCGCCGATCCCCGCTTTCACCGGGCTGTCACTGCCGGAGCACGTGCCCGTCGCCGTGCCGTCCGAGCTGCTGAAGGCGCGCCCCGACATTCGCGCGGCCGCGGCAGCCGTGAAGGCCGCATCGGCCGACGTCGGCGAAGCCACCGCGCAGTTGTTCCCCAGTCTATCGCTCACCGCAACGATGGGGCGCGGCGGCTTCAGCTGGCCAGCGCTGTTGTCGGGCGCCGGCGGGCTGTGGGCGGTCGGCGCCGGGCTGTCGCAGCCGATTTTCCACGGTGGCGCCCTGCTGGCTCACCGACGAGCGTCGCGCGATGCGTACGACGCGGCGGTGCTGCAGTACAAGGCGACGGTGCTGTCCGCGTTCGGCGATGCCGCGGATTCGCTCGCCGCGCTGGACAACGACGCGCAAGCGCTGGCCGCGAACGAACTCGCGGCGCGCGCGGCCGGCGAGGCCTTCCGTGAAACGGTGCAGCGCCGCACGCTGGGTGCCGTTCCGATGACCGCGCAACTGGCGAGCGAGCAGCGCTATCTGAACGCGGATCTCGAGGCGGTGCGTGCCGCGAGCCGCCGAATGACCGATACGGCGGCGCTCCTGCAGGCGATGGGCGAACTGCCGCCCGAGACCGGCACGACGGTCGCGGCCCGGCAATAGCCGTCGTTTGCGTCGACGGACCGGTCGCGTGCCTGCGGGCCGCACCGGGCCGAACTTCGAAGCCCGATGCCCGATGCCCGGCGTATTGCACGTCCCGCGGCGTCGGGCCTCCGTTACCCGCACGATCGATTCCCGATGAAACCCGATAACCTGGTCGCCTGTCACGAATGCGACCTGCTGCTTCAGCGTCCGCCGCGCCTGCGCGCGCTGACGGCGCGCTGCCCGAGGTGCCGCGCCCGCGTGAGCGGCGCCGCGCACGGCCGCCGCTCACTCGACCGGCTGTGCGCATTGACGCTTGCCGCGCTGCTGACCTGTTGCATCGCGCAAGCCTTCCCGATCGTCGCGCTCGATGCGGCCGGCATGGCGACCCGCGCGACGCTCGGCGACGCGGTGCTCGCGCTATGGTCGAACGGCCAGCCGGTGGTGGCCATGCTGGTGTTCTGCACGACGATGCTGTTCCCGCTGCTGGAGCTTGCCGCGTGGCTGTACCTGCTCGTGCCATTGCGCGCAGGCCGCGTACCGAGGCGCTTCGCGGCGGTCCTGCTCGGCACTCGGCTGTTGCAGCCGTGGAGCATGGTGGAAGTGCTGATGCTCGGCGTACTGATCACGATCGTCAAGATGACGAGTCTCGCGCACGTGCTCGCCGAGCCCGCGCTGTTCGCGTTCGGCGCGCTTACCGTGATGCTCGGCATGCTGTCGTCGATCGACCCGGTCCGCCTGTGGGAAGCGCGCGACCAACTCGTCGCACTGCAGCCGGACGGCGCCGCGCGCACGACACCGCCCTGCCCCGACATGACGCATCACGCCGCGTCCCGGTTAGCCGAAGGACCGACACACATGACGGCTCGCGCCGCGGGATTGATCACCTGTCACCACTGCGCGCGTGTGCAGCCGGCACATGCTTCCGACCCGCGCTGCACGCGCTGCGGTTCACGGCTGCACGCGCGCCGCCCGCACAGTGCGGCCCGCACGGGCGCGCTCGCCGCCGCCGCTGCACTGCTCTACGTCCCGGCGAACCTGTTGCCCGTCATGCACGCGACGTCGCTCGGCCGGGCCGAGGACGACACGATCCTCGGTGGCGTCGCGTACTTCTGGACGTCCGGCGACTGGGCGCTCGCCGTCATCGTGTTCATTGCAAGCGTGCTCGTGCCGATGCTCAAGCTCGCGATCCTCGCGTTTCAGGCAATCGCCGCCCACCGCGGCGTGCATTGGCGGCCGCTCGAACGCGCCCGGCTGCACCGCCTCGTCGAGCGCGTGGGCCGCTGGTCGATGCTCGACGTGTTCGTCGTCGCGCTCACGATCGCGCTCGTGCATTTCGGCTCGTTCGCCGACATCACGCCCGGCCCCGGCGCGCTCGCGTTCGGCGCCGTGGTCGTGCTGACGATGTATGCGTCGATGCAGTTCGATCCGCGGCTCATCTGGGACGGAGCGCCACGCCCGGCTACCGGCCGCCACCAACCTTGAAACGGGCGCCAGCCCGCCGACTCCTTTCGTATTTCAGAACGATGTCTCCTTTCGATATTCCTCCGCCCGAGATCCGGCCGTACAGCCGCTGGATCCCGTCCCTCGTCTGGATCGTGCCGCTCGTATGCGCACTGATCGGGCTGTCGCTCGTGATCCGGACCGTCGCCGCGACCGGCCCGACGATCACGGTCACGTTCGCCAACGCCGATGGCCTCGAAGCCGGCAAGACCAAGGTCCGCTACAAGGACGTCGATATCGGCTCGGTCCGGACCATCACGCTCACCCCCGACTTCAAGCGCGTGATCGCGAGCATTCAGCTGACGCGCGATGCGGCCCGGTTCGCGAACCGCGACACGCGCTTCTGGGTCGTTCGACCGCGCGTCGGCGCCACGGGGATTTCCGGGCTCGGCACACTGCTCTCCGGTGCATACATCGGCGCGGATCTCGGCCGCTCCCCGCAGAAGCAGACCGACTTCACCGGTCTCGAGACGCCGCCCGCCGTCACCGCTGACCAGCAGGGCCGCCGCTATCTGCTGCATGGCGACTCGCTCGGCTCGGTCGACATCGGCTCGCCGGTGTTCTATCGGCATCTGCAGGTCGGCCAGGTCGTCGGCTTCTCGCTCGACAAGGACGGGACCGGCGTCGACGTGCAGGCGTTCGTGAAGGCGCCCTACGACAAGTACGTCGGCACCAACACGCGCTGGTGGCATGCGAGCGGCGTGGATCTGCGGCTCGATTCGAGCGGGCTGAAACTCAATACGCAGTCGCTGGCGACGGTGATCGTCGGCGGCCTCGCATTCCAGTCGCCGCCCGGACAGCCGGACGCGCCGCAGGCAGCCGACAACGCGCCGTTCCGGCTCGCATCCGACGAAGCCGACGCGATGCGCGACCCCGACGGCACGCCGCTGATGGTCGTCATGCGCTTCGACCAGTCGCTGCGCGGGCTGGCGGTCGGCGCGCCGGTCGATCTGCGCGGCATTGCGCTCGGCCAGGTCACGAACATCGGCATCGAGTACAACGAGCACGCGCGCAACTTCAGCATGAAGGTCACGATGGCGCTGTATCCGTCGCGACTGAGCCGGCGCAGCGATACGGCGCTGCCCGCGCCCGATACGGCAGGTGGCCACGAACTGCTCGAACACCTGGTCGTGCAGGGGCTGCGCGGGCAACTGCGTACCGGCAGCCTGCTGACCGGCCAGCTCTACGTGGCGCTCGACATGTTCCCGAAGGCGCCGCGCGCCAGCGTGGACGTGCGCCATACGCCGGTGGAGCTTCCGACCGTGCCCAACACGCTCGACGAACTCCAGGTGCAGATTGCCGACATCGCGCACAAGCTCGACCAGGTTCCGTTCGACCGGATCGGCAACAACCTGAACGGCGCACTGGCGCATGCGAACCAGTTGTTCGGCCACCTCGACGAGCAGGTGGTACCGCAAGCACGTGACACGCTGGCCGCCGCGCAACGCACGTTCAACGCGGCGGAGTCGACGTTACGGCAGGATTCGCCGATGCAGTCGGACGTACATGACGCGATGCAATCGCTCACGCATACGCTCCAGTCGTTGAACGCGCTGGCCGACTATCTGCAGCGTCATCCCGAATCGCTGCTGTTCGGCAAGAAGGGAGAACAGCAATGAAAGCGCGATCGTTTCACCTGCTTCGCATGCCGTTGCGCATCACGACGTGCGTCGCACTGGCCGTGCTGAGCGCCTGCACGTCGCCGCCCGTGCACTTCCATACCCTCGCGATGACGGATAGTGCCGGCAGCGACGCTGTTGCGTCACCTCCCGCATGGCTGATCGACATCCAGGCCGTGCACGTCACGGCGCCGGCGGACGGCAACCGGTTCGTCGTGCAAAGCGGCCCCGGCCGGGTCGATATCCTCGAGCAGGAGCGCTGGGCCGCGCCGCTCGGCGACGAGATGCGCGACGGGCTGTCGACGCGCGTCGCGTCCCGGCTCGGCACGATCGATGTTCACCGCGTCGCTCATGCTGCCGACGCCCCCGTCTACAGGGTCACGGTCAACGTCCAGCGTATCGAGTCGTGGCCTGCATCGCACGTGCTGCTCGATGCGACGTGGAGTGTGAGTTCCGGGGCCGGACAGCCGGCGCTGGCGTGCCGCAGCGTCGTCCGGGCCGGCGCGTCGGCGGGCTACGACGCGCTCGTCGATGCCCATCGCCATGCGCTCGAGTTGCTCGCGCTCGACATCGCCGCGGTCATTCGTGCGGAAGCGACACACGTGGCGCCGCGCGCCGGATGCCGTGCGGGAACACTCGACAACAACACAGGATGAAACCCACCCGCCTCACACGCGAGCAACGCAGGCTCGACACGCGCGAGCGGCTCATCGCCACCGCTCGCGCGCTATTCATCGCGAAAGGCTTTGCCGATACGAGCGTCGAACATATCGCCGAGGGCGCCGGCTACACGCGCGGCGCGTTCTATGCGCACTTCGAACACAAGCGCGAACCGTTGATCGAGATCCTGCGCCGAGACCGTGATCGAATGATCTCGATGATTCGGCTGGCGGCGCCGGAGGGCGGCGGTGACGGCACCGCCACCGACTACGCGGACATCGCCGCCGGCTGGGAATGTTTCCCGCTGTGGGTCGAGGTGCACCTGTACGCACTGCGCGATGCCGGATTCCGGCAGATCATCGACCACATGCACGCCGAACTGGCCGCACCACCGGACGCGGCGGGTACCTCGGACCGCATGACCGAATGGGCGACCGTGCTCGGTGTCGCGCTGTTGCGTGCTGGCGCACGGTGCCCACGGCGCAACGTGCCGACGTAGGACGCAGCGATGCTCACGCTGGCCGAGCGGTCGCCACGTGTGTCCGCGCGATGACGGACGCCAACCGTTCCACAGGGGCTGACTGTCAAATGGGCGCACGCCGCGCTATCCCGTTCAGAAGTACGTCTTCATCGGCCGCCTTGACCGAGGACGCGCAGCCGCACAGGTGAAGCCGAACGCCAGCCAAGCCTTCCGGCTGATCACTTCCCCCGCCCCAAGCCACGAGACGCTGTTCGACACGCATGCGCGTGGGTTCGCGTCCTTCGGCGGCATTCCACCGCGCGGCAGGTACCGCACGCGCACGGGGTGACCCGGCCGGCGCCTGCCTCACCTCGTTCACGACTGTGCCGGCTCGACCGCTTCCACGACCGGCAGCGGCCGGCTAGCGATCTTCTCGGCTTCCGCGCGCTTGAGCCCCAGCATATGCAGCAGCGTTGCCGCGGTGCGTTCGGGAAAATGCTCGCCGCTGAAGCCGAGCTCCTTCAGCACATTCACCGCCGGCGCGCCGGGAGCGACGAAGTTGAGTTCGGCGGCAATGGCGGTCAGCACCGTACCGCCAAGCGAAAGGAAGCCGATGAACGGGTCGGCGACCACGAAGCGTTTCTCGGCGATGCCGCGCTCGATGTCTCGCAACAGGCGCTGCCCAAGACCGTGCGTCAGGACCCGCGCTGAAAAACCCTCCCGTATCAGGAAGTGCCCCCACACCGGCTCGCGCCGCGCGCGCATCAGCGTATGGCGTACCGAGACCGAAATGATTTCCGCCGGGTCGGACAAGCCGCTCGCCAGGCGATCGAGGGAATCCGCGAATTCCTCGAATACCGATTCCACCAGGGTGGCGTAGATCGCCTCCTTCGATTCGAAGTGGTTGTAGAACGAGCCGAAACCGACGTCGGCCGCCTCGGTAATCTCGTTGATGGCGACGCCTTCCATCCCCTTCTGCGCCATCAGCCTGAGCGCGGCATCCAGCAGGCGGGCACGGGTTTCCCGCTTGCGGCGCGCGCCGCGCGGCTCGCGCTCTTCGGTGACCGTGACCGCGGGATGGGGTGCTTCCGGAGAGGAGCGCTTGGGTGTACGGCGATTCGGTGAATTCGGCATGACGTTTCCGATCCTTGTTTGTACCGAAGTATAGATTCAAATGTCTACATTGACAAAACTATCATTCATGATTTTAATGTCACAAACGGCGGCTAAACAACGCCTCGAGAACCGATCGACCAACGAATGGAGAAACGGTGGAGACACATCTGCATACGGGCGCCAGCGCGTCCATCCTCTTCAATTCGCGCTCCACTGCGGCGGGCGGGTTGCCTGCGACGCTCGATGGACTGGTCGAAGGATTCGGACCGGTCGGCGCCGCGGCGACCCATGTGCCGGCCAGTCGCGGTACCCGCGACGACGCGCATCGCCCCCATCCGAAATCGACGATCCATCTCGCGACTTTCATGGGCCGGCCCGACACCTCGTGCAACGGTTCGGTGGCATGCCTGCCGTTGCGCGGAAAGCCCCTCGATGCGACGGCTCCAGCCTTCGCAATTGCCATTCGATCTGCCTGACTGTCATCCGCCATGAAACTGACTACCACCCAGCCGGCTCGACACCCTCACCCGACAACGAAGGCATCGGCGCTCGCCTATCTGATCTTCGATCGTCCGGACCTCGGCGAGGCCGAGCACTTTCTCAACGACTTCGGTCTTCGAACGGTGCGGCGGGATGACACGCAGGTGCTGCTGCGCGGAACGGGCACGGCACACTTCTGTTATGTCGTTCGCCAGGCGCCGAAGGCTCGCTTCGTCGGCTTCGGCTTGCGGGTCGACAGTCGGGCCGATCTGGACGCGCTCGCCAGCGTCCCCGGCGCATCGAAGGTCGAGGCGTCGGATTGGCCCGGTGGCGGCCACCGGGTGCGGCTCACCGATCCGTCAGGCTTTCGGGTCGACGCGATTGCGGGCCAGACACGGGCCGATACGCTGCCGCATCGCGCTCCGCTCCCGTTCAACTCGGTCGACACGCCCGTGCGAATCAACGAGACGCAGCGGCCGCCGGCGAGCACCCCCGAAGTCATTCGGCTCGGGCACGTCGTGCTCGAGCTCGCCGACTACCAGGAAACCTGCGCGTGGTACACGCAGCATTTCGGGTTCATCCCCAGCGATGTCCAGGTGCTGCCGGACGGCTCCCCTGCGGTTGCATTCATGCGGCTCGATCTGGGTGACAGGCCGGCCGATCACCATACGCTCGCACTCGCCCAAGGGTTCGTGCCGGCTTATAGCCACAGCGCGTACGAACTGGTCGACGCCGATGCCGTCGGCATGGGCCAGCGCCTGCTCCGGGACAGCGGATGGACGCATGCGTGGGGCATCGGCCGACACATTCTCGGCAGCCAGATCTTCGACTACTGGCAGGACCCGTGGGGCGACAAGCACGAACACTATTGCGACGGCGACCTGTTCACGGCCGACGAGCCGACGGGGGTGCACGCGGTCAGCCGCGAAGCGATGGCGCAGTGGGGCCCGACGATGCCGCGCAGCTTCACGAAGCCCCGGTTCACGCCATCGAGCCTCGCGGCGCTGTTTCGCAACCTGCGCCGCAGTCCCGATCTGACGCTGAGCAAGCTGCTGACGTTGGCGAAGCTGTTCGCCTGACCCCTGACCGCCCATTCGACTCACGAGAGATCCATCCATGTCACTGCTTGTCCTGCACTTCCGGCATAACGGCCGCGCCCAATGGGGGGTGGCCGCCCACGGCGCCGTCACGCCGATTCCCGGCGACTTCGACACGACCGCGAGCTTTCTCGCGGCGAATCCGGTTGAACGACTCGCCGCGCTCGACGGATCGAAGATTCCGGAGAAAGAGGTGGAGTGGCTTTCCCCGGTGACGGCCAACCAGCAATTCGTTTGCCAGGGCGCGAATTATCGTCAGCACATGATCGAATCGGGCATGGATCCGGACGCGAAGAAGTTCAACATGATCTTCACGAAGGCGACGAGTTGCATCGTCGCGGCCGACTCACCGGTCGTGAAACCGCGGCACGTCCGGTTTCTCGACTACGAAATCGAGCTCGGCCTCATTCTCAAACGCGACATCACGTCTCACCAGCAGATCACGGACGCGAACCTGCACGACTATGTCGCCGGTACCGTGATCGTCAACGATTATTCCGCGCGCGATGTCCAGATCCCGCAGATGCAGTTCTACAAGGGCAAGAGTTTCCGGACGTTCGGCCCGGTCGGCCCGTATCTGTGCCTGCTCGAACGGCGCGACTTCCCGAAGCTGAATGCGCTCGACCTGACGTTGACCGTCAACGGCGCGGTGCGTCAGCAGGACTCGACATCGAACCTCGTCTATGGTCCGGCGGAAACGTTGACCGAGTTGTCGGGTGTGCACGACCTTCGCGCCGGCGACCTGCTCGCGACCGGTACGCCGGCCGGCTGCGCACTCAGCATCCCGTCGCCGCTCAAGCAGCGAGCCGTCGCGCTTTTTCCCGAATCCTTCAAGTGGAAGATGTTCATGAAGGTGCAGGCAGGACGCGCGCAGTATCTGAAGGCCGGAGATATCGTCGAAGCCCGGATCGCGAGCCGCGATGGAACGATCGATCTGGGTGTGCAACGTAACGAGATCGTGGACGAGGCGGCATGAACGGCATCGCGACCCAGAACGACGTGCTGGCGATTGAAGCGCAGGGCGTTCCACCGAACCTTCCGGCCAGCACGTACGAGATGATCTGCGCCGGTGCGGCCATCGATCCGTCCGCGCCCGCCCTCTCCTTCTTCTTGACCGCCGACGCGCACCGCGACGCCGAGCGCTGGACCTATCGCGAGCTGGTTCGCGACATCACGCGTACGGCCAACATGTTCACGCGCCTCGGTGTGAGCCCGAATTCGGTGATCGCTTATGTGCTGCCCAATCTTCCCGAAACGCATTTCGTGATCTGGGGTGGGCAGGCGGCTGGCATCGTATGCGCGATCAATCCGCTGCTCGAAGGCGACGCGATAGGCAAATTGCTCAATGCGGCCGGCGCCAGCGTGCTCGTGACGCTCGCCCCCTTTCCCGGGGCCGATCTCTGGCAAAAAGTCGCGAATATCCTCTCCCAGGCCGAGTCGCTTCGGCATCTCGTGCTGGTCAATCCGGCCGATCGCGTGCGCGGCACGGCCCAGTCTGCGGCCCGGGCACTCCATCACGACGCGTGTGCGAAGCTGTACGGCGATGGTGGTTTGCGCAGCGCTGTGCCTGCGCACATCCGGATCCACGACTTCGGTACGGCAATCGCACAGGAATCCGGCACGGCGCTCGATAATGCGCGCCGCATTCGACCTGGCGACATGTCCTCTTACTTCTGTACCGGTGGCACCACCGGGTTGCCGAAAATCGCGATGCGTCGCCACGGCAACGAAGTGGCGAATGCATGGAGCGCCGCGCGGTTCTTCGGCGACAGTATCGGCCCCGGAAAAACGACGTTTTGCGGCTTGCCGCTCTTTCACGTCAATGCCGCGATGGTGACCGGCCTCCTGCCTTTCTCGCGCGGCGCCCATGTCGTGCTCGGCACGCCGCAGGGTTACCGAGGCGACGGCGTCGTCAAACGTTTCTGGGAAATCGTCGAACATCATCACGTCAATTTCTTCAGCGCCGTCCCGACACTGTATGCGTCGCTGCTCGACGTTCCGCTCGACGATCATGTTATCGACTCGCTCGAATACGGCCTGTGCGGTGCCGCGCCGATGCCGGTCGGCGTCTTCAGGGCCTTCCAGGAAAAAACGGGCGTCCGGATTCTCGAAGGTTACGGGCTGACTGAAGGAACCTGCGTGAGCAGCGTCAACCCGACCACGGGCGAGCGCCGGCTGGGATCAATCGGGCTTCGCATCCCCTTCCAGGCGATGAAAGCTGTCGTCGTGGACGACGCGGGGCGTTATCTGCGTGACTGCGCGGTAAACGAGGATGGACTGCTTGTCATCTCCGGGCCGAACGTATTCGCCGGCTACCTGCGCCCCGATCAAAACAGGTCGCTGTGGCTCGATCTCGGCGACGGCACGCGCTGGCTCAACACGGGCGACCTCGGCCGCTGCGACGTCGACGGTTACTTCTGGCTGACCGGTCGCAAGAAGGAATTGATCATTCGGGGCGGGCACAACATCGACCCGGCGGCAATCGAGGAACCCCTTCATCGCCATCCGGCGGTCCAGATCGCCGCGGCAATCGGGCGTCCGGATGCGCATGCCGGCGAGCTACCGGTCGCGTATGTTCAGCTCAAGCCGGGTATGAGCGCGACCGAGCACGATCTGGCAGCGTTCATGCAACAGGAGATCGCCGAACGCGCCGCGCTGCCCAAGCACGTCCGAATCGTGGAAGCCATCCCGCTCACCGGCGTCGGCAAGATCTTCAAACCGGAACTCAAGCGCCGCGAGACGCGTGACGCGCTCCATACGGCATTGACCCAGGGCGGCGCCCCCGGTGCATCAATCGACGTCACGACCGACGATTCGGGCGCAATGTCGGTCTCGGTCGAGTTGAGCGACCCCGGGTTCGAAGCTGCGGCGCGCTTCGTGCTGGGACGTTTTCCGTTTGCGTTCTCGATCTCGGTCGCCGCGCAGCCGATACCGCCATCCTGACGGACAGCGACGGATCTGCGGCGATGGAGGTGCGCGGCTAGCCGGAAAGCATCAACGCCGAAAGCAGATCGCCCTGATCAATAAGGCATCCAAATTAGTTCTTATACGTGAAATGGATCGAGACAGAGGAGACACGAGATGAATTTCAAGCGGACGATGCGTTTCTCGGGCGTGGCGGTTTGCATCTGCTCGGCTTCGCTTGCCGACAATGCCGATGCGCAGTCGGCAGGAAGCATTACAACATCGGTAGGATGGCTACACATCGCGCCACAGGGAGACGCCACACCCCTCATCGTGCAAAGCGTCGGCGGCGTGACGGTGAATCGGCAGCTGGCCGGCACCGGCGCACATGCCAGTTCGACGGATACGCTGGGCATTACCACCGAGTATTACGTCACGGACAATCTCGGTGTCGCCATGCTTTTGGGCATGCCGCTGAAAGTCAATCTGATTGGCGACGGGACGTTGCAGAAGTATGGCACGCTCGGCACGACAAGGCCGATGCCGCCCGCCATCGAACTTCGATACCACTTCTTTTCAGCCGCAGCGACATTCCGGCCATACCTGGGCATCGGCGCGAACTATACGTGGTTCACCCAGGTTCGAGCCACCAACAGCCAGTTCGTCTCCGACAGCTTCGGGCCGGGCGGCTCAGCGCGCGCGACGCTCAGCGCTTCGTGGAACCCCGTGTTCGAGATCGGGGCGAATTACGCGGTGACCAGACACTGGTCTGTCGGAACCTCCGTCGGCTACATGCCGGTGAAGACCCACCTCACGTTATACGGACAGACCGCGACGGGGACGCAGATCGTTTCCAAATCGACGCTCCGGCTCAATCCCCTTAGCGTTTTCTTGAACGTTGCCTATACGTTCTGACGGGTACGTCCGAATGCCGGCGCCCCGCATCAAGACAACCCATTGGATCGAACGATGAAACGACAGGCTCTCAAGACCATTCTTTTCGCATTGCCCAAGGTTCTGGACCTGACGGCACGCCGCTTCCCCGCCTATCGTGATCGCCTCAAGGAGCGCAATCTCGTCGCGTGGATCGGGCTCATGGATCAAAGCATCGGTCGCGCCATCGAGTTCAGGAATGGCCGCATTCGGTCGCGCGCCGGCAAGCATCCGCGCCCCGACGTGCGCATGGCCTTCAAGGATGTCGCCACCGCGCTGAAGTTCCTTTCCCCCAGCCCGGACCAGGGCGAAATCATCCACGCCGCCAAGAACTTCAAGGTGGTCACCGAGGGCGAGGACGAACTGTTGGTCTGGCTCATGCAAACCCTGAGCATGATGCGCACCGTCGGCCTGCCGATGGGCACGCCCATGCACGACGGCACCCGACGCTATGCGACCTGCACCAATGGCGGGCCCCTGTTCGTTTACGTCAAGGATGGTCGCATCGTCCGCGTGACCCCGATCGAGCTGGACGACACCGATGCGCCAAGCTGGGTGATCGAGGCGCGCGGACGTCGCTTCAGCCCGCCACGACGCAGCCTGGTCGCGCCCCACGCGTTGACGCTCAAGTCGCTGGTCTACTCCGACAAGCGCATCCTTCACCCGATGAAACGGGTCGACTTCGACCCCGACGGCGAGCGCAATCCCCAGAACCGGGGCAAGTCCGGCTACGTACGTATCAGCTGGGACGAAGCCCTGGACATCGTCGCCAAGGAGATCAACCGGCAAAAGCGCGTTCACGGTCCCGGTTCCATCACGTTCCCGATGTCGTCCCACCACCAGTGGGGCAACGTGGGCTACTACCTCAGCGCGCTGACGCGCTTCGCCAACCTGATCGGCTTCACGCGGGTCGCCGCGAATCCGGATAGTTGGGAAGGATGGTACTGGGGCGCCATGCATCATTTCGGCAACTCGATGCGCGTCGGCGTGCCCTCCGGCTATGGCGGCCTCGAGGACGGTCTCAAGGAAGCCGAAATGATCGTCTTCTGGTCCTGCGACCCCGAAAGTACCAACGGGGCCTACGCAGGATTCGAGGGAACGCCGCGCCGTCTGTGGGCCAAGGAGCTCGGCATCGAGTTCGTTCACATCGACCCGCACTGCAATCCGACCGCACAGCTGCTGGGTGGCCGCTGGATCCCGATCCGGCCGCAGACCGATGCCGCGCTGGCGACTGCCATCATGTATGTCTGGGCCGTGGAAGGCCTGTACGACAAGGACTATGTGGCGACGCGCACGACCGGTTTCGACGATTGGAAAGCCTACCTCCTGGGCGAAACCGACGGTACGCCCAAGACGCCCGAGTGGCAGGAGAGCGAGACCGGCGTGCCGGCCAAGGACGCCCGCGCACTGGCGCGCCTGTGGGGAAACAAAAAGGTTCATCTCGCCGTCGGGATGACCGGCGCGGGATTCGGCGGCGCGGGCCGCGGGGCGACCGGGGCTCAATGGGCGCGCTGCATGATCATGATGATGGCCATGCAGGGCTGGGGCAAGCCGGGCGTGAATTTCGGCTGCCTCGAAATCGGCGTCCCGCACGATCTGCAGTTCTATTTTCCGGGCTACGCGGACGGCGGCATCTCGGGCGACCTGGCGTGGACGGCCAATGCGGTGGACAACTATCAGCGCATGCCGCACATCCTGACCATGAATCCCGTCAAGCAAATGGTGCCGCGACAGCAGATGCCCGATGCGATTCTCAACGGCCACGCCACCGGTTATCTCTGGGACGGCATGTCTCAGGAAGCCCAGTTCGCACCGTTCACCTACCCGATGCCCGGCTATTCGCCGATCCACATGATCTATCGCTATGGCGGATCCGCGTTCAGTACCGTGACGAATTCCGGACGGTGGACGGAAGCCTATCGGCACTCGAGCATCGAGTTCGTCGTCAATCAGTCGATCTGGATGGAAGGCGAAGCCCAGTTCGCCGACATCATCCTGCCCGCGTGCACGTCGCTGGAGCGTTGGGACATTGGAGAATGGGCAAATTCGGGCGGCTACGCCCACCAAGGGTATGGCACGGTCAACCATCGCATGCTGACACTGCAGCACAAGTGCATCGAGCCTTTGGGCGAGTCCCGCTCCGACTACGACATCTTCACCGCCATCCTGACTCGACTGGGTCTCGGTGGCGTATTCACCGAAGGCTGTGGCGATCTCGACTGGGTCAAGCGCGTCTTCGACTCGTCGGATCTGCCCGATCACATTTCGTGGCGCGAATTCTGCCGCAAGGGCTACTTCGTCGTGCCGCCCGAAAAGCCCGAGCTGCGTCATCCCGTGGACATGCGTTGGTATGCGGAAGGCAGGCGGAAAGACCTGCCGGAGCCACACCCACTGCCGTCACAGTTCTCGGAAACGTTCGGCAAGGGCCTGCAGACGCCAAGCGGCAAGCTGGAGTTCGTGCCCGAGTTGTTGAAGCGGCACACTGCGGACAATCCCGAGCGGCCAGCGCTCAATCGATATCTCCCCTCCTGGGAGGGGCTGCGCTCTGACCTGGCTCGGCGCTACCCGCTGCAATTGATCGCCACCCACAGCCGCTACAGCTTTCATACCCATTGTGACGGCAAGAATTCCGCGGTGAACAGCGTCGACGATCATCGCGCCCTGATCGGAGGGCATCGATTCTGGCTGCTGAGGCTCAATCCGGCTGACGCCGCCATGCGACGCATCGCCCATCGCGATCTCGTCAAGGTGCACAACGACCGCGGCGCCGTGATCTGTGCTGCCGATGTCTCGCCGCTGGTACACGCCGGCGTCGTGAAATCCTACGAGGCGAGTGCCGAATTTCAGCTGATCGAAATCGACGGCGAGCAAGTCGAGATCGGCGGTTGCATGAACATGCTCACCCCTGACCGGCCTCAGACGGCCGGCACCAGCAGCATGAGCCCGAATTCCTGCCTGGTGCAGGTCGAGAAATGGCGCGGTGCCGAAGCGTTCATGCTCGGTCGCGCAGCGTGAGGAATGTCAAATGAGCAAGTGGAACCTGATTATCAAGGTCGGCCGTTGCGAGAACTGCCAGAACTGCGTGATCGCCGCGCGCGACGAGCACGTCGGCAATGACTTCCCCGGTTACGCCGCACCCGCCTCGGCCGACGCCGAGAGCCCCATCCGCATCCTGCGTCGTATACAGGGTGCCTCGCATATGGTCGAGACCACTTATTTACCGGTCATGTGCAACCACTGTGACGACGCGCCATGCATGCGTGTCGGCAGCGGCGCCATACGCAAGCGTGCCGACGGCATCGTCATCATCGATCCCGACAAGGCACGAGGCCGCAAGGACATCGTCAAGGCCTGCCCTTACAAGGCAATCGTCTGGAACGAAGAGCTGCAACTGCCCCAGATCTGGATCTTCGATGCGCATTTGCTCGACCAGGGTTGGTCCCGCCCGCGTTGTCAGCAGTCGTGCCCTACCGATGTCTTCGAGACGGTCAAGCTCGATGACACGGCGATGGCCGAGAAGGCCCGACGCGAGGGACTCAAGGTATTGCGACCCAACCTGGGCACGAAACCCCGCGTGTGGTACAGCGGCCTCGAGCGCTGGGAAACGTGCTTCGTCGGCGGAAGTGTCAGTGTCGAGGCAGGAGGCGTCGTCGAGTGTGTCGCGGATGCGGTCGTCGCCTTGTACGTCGGTAATCTGCAGGTCGCCGAAACGGTCTCGGACGGCTTCGGCGATTTCCGGTTCGATGGCCTGGCCAAGGGCAGCGGCGCCTATAAAGTCAACATTCGACATGCCCTCGGCAACGCTTGGCGCGAGTGCGAACTGGGCGACAGCGCCTATCTCGGCGAGATCAGGCTCAGTCGGTCGACAAACGCCGTGGCGATCGAGTGCTCATGATCGGAGCAAGGCAGAACGCCGGGTAGAAGGTCGACCACGGCTGCAAAGTCACGCAAACGCCGGCTGAGCTTGCAGCTCAAACCACAACACCTGCCAGCCGACTGCGGATGATCTCCGTCGCCTCGCTCACGATGCGATCGACGAGTTCCTTCACGGTCGGGATGTCGCGGATCAAGCCGACGACCAGGCCGCACGACCAGGCGCCCGCGTCGAGCGCGCCCTCCTTCATGATGCGCGGATACACGCCGGCGACCTCTTCGACGATATCGTCGAACCGGATATCGGCGCCGAGCCTGCGTTCCTTTTCGAGGATGCGATCGACCGCGGCATTGCGCAGCACGCGTTCGGTATTGCGCAACGGACGCATGACCAGGCGCGTGTCCAGTTCGGTCGCCGCGACCAGCGCCTGCTTCACGTTCTCGTGCACCGGCGCCTCGCGGGTCGCGATGAAGCGCGTCCCCATGTTGATGCCGTCCGCGCCCAGCGAAAGTGCCGCCACCAGCGACCGCCCATCCGCCATGCCGCCGGAGGCCACGAACGGAATCCTGAGCTCGTCGGCGGCGCGCGGCAGCAGGATGAAGTTCGGAATGTCGTCCTCGCCCGGATGACCACCGCATTCGAATCCATCGACGCTCACCGCATCGCAGCCAATGGCCTCGGCCTTGAGCGCATGGCGAACCGACGTGCACTTGTGGATCACCTTGACGTGCGCGTCCTTGAGCGCGGGCAGGTAAGGCTGCGGGTTGTTGCCGGCCGTTTCGACGATCTTGACGCCACCTTCGACGATCGCCCGGATATAGCCGGGATAGTCGGGGGACGTGACGGTCGGCAGGAAGGTGAGGTTCACGCCGAACGGCTTGTCGGTCATCTCGCGGCAGCGCCGGATTTCGGCAGCCAGATCCGCCGGCGACCGCTGCGTCAGGCCGGTAATGATGCCGAGGCCGCCGGCGTTGGAGACGGCCGCCGCCAGCTCCGCGTACCCGACGTGATGCATGCCGCCCTGGATGATCGGATAGTCGATGCCGAAGAGTTCGGTGATCCTGGTTTTCATGATGTTTTCGGTTCAGGTTGAGACGAAAGCGCCTTCGCATGCCGGGAACGCGTGGCGACCGCGACGCGCGTCACCGCACGGCCGAATCGCCGGTGCGACGCCGACGGAAATCCACGCGGCCAGGCAACGGTGGCGCCGGAGAATCCCGGGCGCCGGCCTGATTCGCCTTCGCGCGGCCCGCACAGCATGCGATGCCGCCCCTTTTGCATGGCCGGCCGCGTCGACGATCGGGCCACCGCCCGACGCTGGCGCCAGGTGGACACCGACAGTTTCCTCGCAGTTCGAATTGCCGTACATTGGCTAAACTGACACATTGCATGCGATATCCGACACATCATGCCCCGCGCCGCCATCCTTGCGTACGACGATTGCTACGCCTCCAGCCTGAGCGGGTTCGCCGACATCCTTCAGATTGCGAACGCGCATGTGCGGCGACAGCGAGGCGACGGCAATGCGCAGTTCGAATGGCGGTTCGTCTCTCCGACCGGGGAGCCCATCATGGCAAGCAACGGGCTGCAGCTGAACACGGAGCCGATCCGGCCGCACGAGCAATTCGACCTGGTTTTCGTTCCCAGTGCGCACTATGCGAGCGGCAAGGCGTTCGACCAGTTGCTGGCACGACAGTCCGCCGCATGCGACTGGCTGGTTTCGCAATGGAACGCCGGCGCCTACCTGGCGGCAAACTGCACCGGCACGTTCGTGCTGGCCAACACCGGCCTTCTCGACGGACGGCCCGCGACGACCACGTGGTGGCTGGCAGACCCGTTTCGCAGCCGGTTTCCCCGCGTCGACCTTCAACTGGAACCCGTCGTCACCGAAGCGGACCGGCTGATCTGTGCAGGGGCGTCAGCGTCCTACCTGCTGCAGACCATCCATGTCATCGAGCGTTTCTCCGGGGCGGTGATTGCCGCGCAGTGCGCCAAGACGATGCTGATCGACGTCAGCCAGACGAAGCAATTGCCGTATCTCCCGTTGCTGACGGAGAAGACGCATGGCGATTCGCTGGTTCATCGCGCTCAGCATTGGCTGCAGAAGCACATGACGAAGGACGTGAAGATGTCGGCGATGGCGCAGGACCTCGGCGTGAGCGAGCGCACGATCATCCGCCGCTTCCAGGCCACGCTGAATCAGTCTCCATTGCGGTATTTGCAGAGTCTGCGCATCGAAGCCGCGCGCGGTTTGCTGGAGGCCGGCGATCTCAGCCTCGAGCGGATCACGGCGCAGGTGGGGTATAGCGATACGAGCTCGTTCTGCCGACTGTTCAAGGAGAAGGTCGGACTGAGTCCGGGGGCGTATCGGAATCGCTTCCGGCCTGCCGCGGAATCGCAACAATGACCGGTCGAAGTACGACCCGGTTGGCGCGATGCGGCGCCATAAACGCCGAGACGTAGCTGCATCGGCGCTGAATCGCGTCACCCGGCGACGTGGTGGCACGTGCTGCCGTCCGGCGCACGAATCACCGCACCCACAGCTCGGCGAACGATACGAACCCCAGCGGCGCGGCCTCGACGCCGGCAACGTGCGATTCCAGCTCGACATGCTGGTGTTCGTGCGAGATCGGGATCAACCACGCCGCATCGACCAGTTCCTTGCCGATGGCCTCGTAGTCCGCCATGCGCGCGCGGGGATCAGCTTGCGCCTGAACCGCATGCAGCCGGTGGTCCAGTTCGCGCGCGGCATGCTCCGGCATCCACTGCCGGAAAACACTATCGGCCCCAAACCATTCGTAGCACCCGAAATCCTCGTCGTCGTGCAGGATCTCGCTGCCCAGTACCAGGTCGGCCGAGTCCAGCCAGTCGCGCCGGATCAACTCCGCATAGGGCAGCGCCAACACGCGCAGCCTGATCCCCGCGTCGTGCAATCTGGCCTCGATCGCGCGGGCCAGGACGCGTTCGTCATGGGTCTGTCCCGTGACCAGCGTGAGCGCGGTGCATTTCGGCACGAAGGGTTCGGCGGCCGGCGTCGCGACGCGATGCCGCCAGGCCGGTAGCAGCCCGGCCGCGGGCCGCCTCGCGGGATCGTCGTGACCGAACAACGTGGCGGGCGCGAGCCAATCGGCCAGCGCCAGTCGGTCGGCACGCTCGCGGAACGCTTCGCGCGTGGCGTTGCAGACCACGTAGGTACAGCCCGCCTGCACGCGCACGATGCCCTTGTTCTCCGGTGCATGAGACGCGGAGTATCCGAATCGGAGATCGAATCCGTCCGCCTGCTCGGTCGATGGAAGGAACCAGAGATCCAGTTCGTCAAGCAGCGCACGTTCGCGATAGTGATCGCCGAATGCCGACAAGGTGATCCGGTAATCGCTGTGGCGCGTCAGCTTGAACGGCCCCGTGCCGATCGGCATGCGCGCAAAATCGCCGTTCCGGCGACGGGGCACGATCGACGCGTTGGCGGCCGCGAGGCGCTGCGGCCAGAGATGATCGACGTCGCCGAGACGACAGATGATCCGCCGGCCCTCACCGATTTCCACGTCGAGCAGATGCCGGTACAGGCGCTGGAAATAGCTCGGCTCGTCGCGCATGCGCAGCAACGTGCATCGCACGTCTTCCGGCTCCAGAAGCCTGCCATCGTGGAAACTGACGTTAGGCCGGAGCCAGAAGTGCCAGACCCGCCCGGCCTCTTCCGGCTCCCAGTGATGCGCCAGCGCCGGCACGACGCGCTGCGTGCGCCTGTCGAATTCGGTTAGCCTTGAAAAGATCTGCCGCACCAGATGGGCCTCGAGCCGGCTGATCACCCGATAGGGATCAAGCTCGTCCACCGCCCGATAGAGGGGAATGCGCAGGCGATGGCCGTGCGAGCCGGCCGGATGAATGCCGAGAAAATCCGGAAGTCGCCTCAACAGTTGCTGGCGCTGGTCGTCCCCCAGGCTTGCAAACGCCTGCTCCAGTTCACCGTCCGCGAGCAAGCAGGAAAGGCGATCGAGCACCGCGTGCTGCGGGGCAACCAGCATCGTCAGCCTCGAGAAGTGGCCACGGCCACGCGCCGCCTCCCACCGCAACCACCCTTGCGCCTCCATCTTGCGCAGCAGGCCCCGCGCGTTGCGCTCGGTGCAGTTCAACGCACGCGCCAGTGCCGGCAACCCGGGCTGGCTGCCGTGCTCGTCGAGAAACTCGCCAAGCCGATGAAACTGGTCGATCAGTCGCATAAAAGAGGAAACAAAAATTTCTGAATTTGCCGTTTTTATTGTGCTTGCCGTTATGCAGAATGTCCACGCAAATAAAACAAATCGATTCAAATTCACCCACCCAATGCCGGCATGCATCGTTTTGGTGAATTTCATGGATTTGCAAACAATGACCGAATTGACGACGATTTAATTCCTTTCATTTTCGATTCAATCGCCATCGTATAAATATCGCCGCTTTAACACGGCGCTCCCACGGACGTTATCAATCATCCTGGATAGTTAATGAGCGAAATGGATTTCGGATATCAACCGTCCCACAATACGCTGGTCCATCAGGTCGAACGGCCGCATGGAGAACCACGCCGAGCGCATTTCCGTTTCGTCCGGCAGCCGCTGGCGCCGTTGGCGCCCGGCGAAGTCCTGGTGAGAAACGTACATTTCTCGGTCGACCCGTATATGCGCGAATGCATGGACGGCGACTGGGCGCTGCATGCGCCGCTGGAAGGACGGACCATCGGCCGGGTCCTGCACAGCACCGACGCATCGATTCGCCCCGGCGACTGGGTGTTCCATCGTCAGGGGTGGCGCACCTATGCCCAGGTGCCGGCGCAAGCGCTGCGGGTGATCCGGCCCGCCGAGGGGGTGCCGCTCACGGCCTGGCTGAGCATCCTGGGCGGCACCGGATTGACCGCCTGGGTCGCGCTGACCCGCATCGTCCGCCTGCAGGCCGGTGAATCCCTGTATGTATCGGCCGCAGCCGGCGGCGTCGGTACCGCGGCAGGCCAGTTCGCGAAACTGCTCGGTGCGAGCCGGATCGTCGGAAGCACAAGCAATGAGCACAAGGCGCGGCAATTGACGAGCGGCCTCGGTTATTCCGATGCGTTCGTTTATCGGCCGGGGCAAGTCGGCGCGCAATTGCGCGAACGAATTCCCGATGGGGTCGACGTCTACCTGGACAACGTGGGCGGCGAGCAACTCGAAGCGGCAATTGCCGTCCTGAAAGACCACGGGCGCGCGGCACTGATCGGCGCGGTCGCGCAATACAGCGCGCTGCAGCCGCCCGCCGCGCCACGCAATCTGTTCGACGTGGTGGGCAAGAGCCTGACGCTGCAGGGTTTCCTCGTGAAGGACTACACCCACCTGCAGCAGGAACTCGAGGCATTCGCCATTCCTCACCTCCAGCGCGGCGACATCGTCGCCCCGGAGACGATCACGAAGGGCTTCGACAATATCGTCGAGGCGTTTCTCTCGATGCTTTCGGGCGGCAATCTCGGCAAGGCCATTGTCAGTGTCGATACCGACGATGCCGGTGCGCGCTGATTCTTGTGCCGGGATCGACTGCCAGTAATCAGTAATTCAAATAAAAACGATTGCCAACTCCAGTCGAGGCATCTTGATTCGGTCAATTAATGATTTTCCATTCCGGCGACCAAGCGCCGGCCATAGCTTTCGTACTGGATACAACCAAGGGTGGGAATAATGTCTACGGTTGAAGCGAAACTCAACTACGCCGAAGTGTTCGGCGATGTACTGGATCAACTCAAATCGACGGATGCCTATCGCCATTTTCTGACTTTCTCACGCAGCGCCGGTCATTTCCCGTTGGCGAACTACCAGGGAAAGACGATCGAAGTGTGGTGCAGCAATGACTACTTGGGCATGGGGCAGCACGAAAAGGTGATTGCGTCGTTCGGGCATGCGCTGGAGCAGTTCGGCGCGGGCTCTGGAGGGTCACGCAACATTTCCGGCAATACCGGCGCGCACGTCGATCTGGAGCAGCACCTGGCCCGGCTGTACGGCCGAGATAGCGCGTTGATCTTCAACAACGGTTATCTGGCCAATACGGAAAGCCTGGGCGTGCTCGTTTCCGTGCTCAGCGACGCGGTCGTGTACTCCGACGCGTTCAATCATCGCTCGATGATCGAGGGCATCAGGAAGTTCAAGGGCAAGAAATATATCTTCAAGCACAACGATCTCGTTGATCTCGAACGCGGCCTGGCCGCCGAACCGTTCGAGCGACCGAAGCTGATCGTCTTCGAATCGGTGTATTCGATGGACGGCGACTTGGCACCCGTGAAGGAGATCGTGCGGCTCGCGAAGCGATACAACGCACTGACCTATATCGACGAAACCCATTCGGTCGGCGTGTTCGGCCCCAAGGGGCTGGGCCTGTGCGAAGCGCTGGACGAACATGGTGTCGACTTCATCCAGGGTGGTTTCGGCAAGGCAATCGGCACCTCCGGCGGTTTCGTCGTGGGTGCTCGCGATGCCGTCGACTGCATCCGCAGCCTGTCGCCGGGCTTCATCTTCACGACTTCGTTGCCACCGGCCCTGATGGCCGCGACGCGCACGAGCATCGACCACATCGTCGGCGACACGGCACGCCGCGAGACGCTGTTCAGGAACGTCGCCTATCTGAAAGCCGCGTTGCGCCGGCACCAGGTCGACTTCGTCGATGCCGAGAGCCATATCGTTCCGATCATCATCCCCGGCCTGGAAAAGATCAAAAGGGTTTCGCGAACGCTGTTGACCGACCACCAGATCTACGTCCAGCCGATCAACTTCCCGTCCGTTCCGCGAGGCCAGGAACGTTTTCGCGTGACCGTGACGCCAGACCATTCCACCGCACAGATCGACCGGTTCGTGGCGGCACTCGAATCCACCATCTGATCCAGACAGGGAACATCATGCAAATCAAGCCAGTCAGCGATTATGTCGGCGCCGAAATCCACGACATCTCGATCCGCGATATCCGCAACCCGGAGATCCGCGAGCAAGTGCTGCAGGCCCTGCACGACAACGAACTGCTGATATTCAAGGATCTCGAGATCTCCCCGGGCGAACAGGTAGAACTCGCACGCCTGATCGGCGAACCGGTGCCCTTCGTCATGAGTCAGTACCGCCACCCTGAGCATCCTGAGATCATGATCTCGTCGAACGAGGTGGTGAACGGAAAGGCGTATGGCGTACCGCGCGTGGGCAATTTCTGGCATCAGGACTCGTCATATACCGATAACCCCACCACCTATACGCTGTTGCACGGCATCACCATTCCGGCGTCGAGCGGCGATACGCTGTTTTCCAGCGCCCGCGATGTCTATGCCCGCCTGCCCGATACGTGGAAGAGAAAGATCGAAGGCCGCCAGGCGGTCCACACGGTGCGCAAGCGCTTCAAGGCCCGCCCGGAACACGTAGGCTATTCGATCGCCGAGATCATGCAGCACGCGGAAAAGCTGCATCCGCCGGTCACGCATGACCTGGTCAAGGTCGACGCGCGAACCAGGCGGCCGTACCTGTATGGCGCCAGGGACTACCTCGATTACGTGATCGGCTTCGACGCGAACGAAAACCAGGACTTCCTGACGCTGCTGGAAGAACTGGTGACAGACAGCCGCTACGTCTACCGCCACCGGTGGACCAAAGGCGATCTGCTGTTGTGGAAGACGGAAACCGCCTATCACGCGGTCACGCCCGTCGAAGACAACCATGCACGCACCGTGCATCGCGTGGCGGTGAAATGAGCAGCGCTGTCGGTGTAACCGATTTCGAGACGCTGGTGCCCGCGCTCACCGTCTCGCGCCAGGACCTCGTGCGCTGGTCGGGGCTGGAGCCCGGCGACCTGGACGAGATCCTTCCGGCGTCGGCGGTATCGGTGTTCGACGCCGATATCCCTGACTGGCGGTACGCGGCCCAGGTAGCCGCCACCGTGATCGAGCGGCAAGCCGTCGATACGAAACGGATCGGTTGGGTGATCTACTGCGGGTCGGGCGTCTGGGATGCGCCGTTCTGGTCGCCTGCCGCGAAAGTCGCGTCCGAACTCGGCTTGACGCACGCGCATTGCTTCGAGGTCGTCAACTTCTGCAACGCTGGCGCGACTGGCCTGTCCATTGCGCGCGACAAGGTGGCCGCGCGGCCGGGTCATCTTGCGCTCGTCATCATCTGCGACCGTCTGAGCCGCGTCATCGACCGGTCCGACGCGCAATCGCGCGCATTGTTCAACTTCGGGGACAGCGCCACCGCCGTGCTGGTCGGTACGGACCGCCCGCTGCTGACACTGCGGGGGGACGAGATGCGCACCGACCCTTCGTGGTGCGACATGTATCGCGGCCGGCTGCACGACAGCCGAACCCTGGTGCGAAAGCACTACGAACGCCGGGGCCTGAAACGGCGCTACATCGATGCGTTCGTGGAACTGCTCGGCCTCTGCCTGTCTGGTGCCTCCGTGGCGATCGAGCAGTTGCGCTACCTGCTCATCAACCAGGGCGATCGGGACGTCCACGAGAGTTTGCTGAAAACACTCGATCTTTCGGCGGAGCGAAGCGTCTTCAACTACCACCTCGACGGCCATCTCGGCGGCGGCGACAACTGGATTGCACTGCGTCAGTTGTTCCAGGCAGGCCGGTTGCAGCGCGGAGATATCGTCGCGATGGCAACCAGCGCGATGGGGTTCAGCTGGGGCATGTCGCTCCTGGAGGTGTCGCAATGAAAATCCTGATCCTGCATCAGGCACCGTTCAAGAAGATGCGCTACGACCTCGTGCTCGACCATCGCGAACACGACCTCACCTATATCGGGCTCGACAAACACCTGCGCGATCTGCCGGACGGACTGGCATGCCGTCGGATCGTCCTGCCGCCGGACGCCGACGACGACCTCGTTCCGGCGGTACTGGCGCGCGTATCCCCCGACGACGGCTTCCGTTCCGTGATCGCGCTATCCGAATACGGCATCCTCGAAGCGTGCCGGATTCGGGCAGCACTCGGTATCGCCGGCCCGGCGTACGAACAGATCGAACTGGTGCGCGACAAGGTCAAGATGAAACGGCGCATCGCCGAAGTCGGCTCGATACGCTATCCGCGCTTCATCGAGCGGGCTGAGGACGTGGCGACGCGAAGATGGAGCGGCAGGACGATCAGCAAGCCGCGCGATGGCGCATCGAGCCGCGGCATCGTGGTCCATGACAGTTTCGACGCCGCGATAGACCACCTCGAACGTCACGATGGCTGGGGCAGCCATGAAATCGAGGAATATGTCGATGCGCCGCTCTACCACTTCGACGGCGTGGTGGTGGACGGCAAGATCGAACATTTCCTGCCGAGCCGCTATATCAATACGCCGCTCGCCTACCTGTCCGGCGAGCCGGTCGGCTCGTTCCAGGTCGAGCAGAGCCCGGTATTCGATGCGTTCGCGCATCAGGTCGTCGAGGCCCTGGGGATCCGCCACGGCTGTATCCATATCGAGGCCTTCTTCGACGGCGAGACCTGCATTTTCCTCGAGGCCGCCAACCGTCTGGGCGGTGCCCGCATCGTCGAAACCCATCAGTTGCGCACTGGCGTTCACCTGCCGTCGATCGAGCTCAGCGACTACCTGAAGCTGCCGGCTCCGGCGGCTGCCGCATCGTCCCCGGCGTACTACGGCTTCCTCCTCTACCCCGGCCATCATCGCCCCAACCTGCCCGAACTCGTCGTGCCGGACGATGTCGCGCGAAGCCCACTACTGATCGAGCTTCAGCGCAATGACCGGCCGGTGGAACAACTGACCTACGACGAAGCGCAGATTCCGCTGTCGCTGGTGGCTCGCGCCGATTCGCCGGAACAGCTCGAGCACTTTCTCGGCCACTGTCTGCGGCGTATCGCTTAGCCCGGCATCCTCTGACCGCCTCGTTCAATCGCTTGCCCGAACCCTCACCATGCACGACATTACCGATCGCATCATCACCCTCTCGTCACTCTTCGACGCACTTCGGAAGCAAACCGACTGGCGTCGTCAACTGACTCCGCGACAAGTCGGTGAAATTACCGCCCTGTTCGATCCTGTCGCACTCAAGCAAGCTGTCTGGCGTGGCCTCGGCAACCTGCACGCGCTGCCGTGGATCTACCACGCCGATCGCAACGACGTCACGGAACTGCGCCCGCGCGGCGTCATTACAGTCACCGGCTACAGCCTGCAGGCTCAGTGGCGCGGTGTTCTGCTGGCCTGGCTGACCGGGAATCGGGTGGCGGTGGAAAGCGAGTTTGTTTCGTTTTGGGAGGCCGTCTCAGAGGTCGCGGCGCAGCAACGCACCTTCTTGCCGTTCGCGTTTTCGCTGAACCCTGAACCTGACGATGGCTCGCTGCGCGTAGAAGTGCCGCCGCTGCGTTTGCCGGACGACGGCAATGCCGAAGATCCCGGCGCAATCCGCTATCGAATCGGCCCGGGAACTGCCGTGCCTTATCCGCTGGAACTGGATTTGTCGCATTCGTGGAGCGCCGTGCTGGTCGAAAAAACCTACCTGGCCGGCACGTCGCTCACCGACGCGCGCCGCCAGGCGAGCACGGCCAGCCGATCGCTGCGCCTCGACAGCCGGGTGCGCTTTCTTTTTCACGAGATCCGGCAGCTTCCCTACTATCGCGGGCTGACGCTCCCCGACACGATCTCGACCTTCGGCGATTTTCCGGTGCTGGACAAGGCCACGCTCGAGGCTCATTCGCCGCCTTACGGAAACGGCATGGGGTCCGGCGCACTGCCGACCGGCGAAGTCCTGGTATCGGGCTCCAGCGGCGGAAAGAAACGCTACATTCCCTATTCACGTCATGACTGGCAAAGCATGCTGCAGGAAGCCGTGCAGATGTTGTACGACTCCGGTTTGACACCGGGCGACAAGGTCGTCAACACGCTGTACGGCGGACATTTGTACGGCGGCATGTTGACCAGTTCCCAGGAACTCGCCCTGATGCCCGTAGAGTCCTATACGGTCGGGCAAAACGTGACACCGGAAGAACTGGTCCATTTGCGCCAGGCGTTCGGCATCAACGTCGTGATCGGCATTCCCAGCCTGCTCGAAACGCTGCTGGACGGCGCCAAGCGGATTGATCCCGCATTCCGGATCGAGAAGGTCATCTATGGCGGCGCGGCCTGGCAGGAAAGCCGCAAGCGATGGTTGAAGACCGAGTTCGGCGTCAGCGTGGTTCGCAGCATCCTTGCGGCCAACGATGGCGCGCAGATCGGCTACCAGCCCGAAGATCTCGGCGGCACCGTACATCTGCTGGTCGACGACTACAACTATGTCGAGATCGTCGACGACGACGGTAAGCCGGTGCCCGATGGTCAGCAGGGCCACATCCTGATCACCAACTGGCAGAAGTTCGAATACCCGCTCGTCCGGTACCGGATCGGCGATCTGGGCCGAATCGTCGCGCACCCGCAAGGGCGCGCGCTGGAATATCTGGGGCGCGGCGACGGGCTGATCATCCTCAATGGCCGACAGGCGCTCTATCACCAGGAAATCGTCGACGCTCTGGCACATGTGCCGATCATCCAGTTGCAATTGAGCATCCGCCGCCATCGGCAATACGAAACGCTGCAAGTCAATGTCGAGTCGCCGGAACACCTCGACACGCGCGGGCTGAGAAAGCATCTGATCGATACGCTGCCAGCCTTGCAATCGTACGACATGGTGTCCGACCAGTTGCTGCAATTCGAGGTGGAGGTCGTCCAGTTGGCGCAGGGCACGCTGACGCGCAACCCTGTCAGCGGCAAGGTACGTCTCGTCGAGGACCATCGCCAGAGCGACCTGGAGACAGCGTCGTGATCGAAGCGAGATCCTATCCTGCCCTGCAGCAGGGCCTGTTTCAGCGCGAGGTATTGCTGATGGGTGCGGGCCCCGTCCCGCAACCGCTCTCGGTACGGCAGGCCAATATGCATGTCGCAAGCCATCTCGGCCCGGACATGAACGACGTGCTCGATCAACTGAAGGACATGGCGCGTTATGCGTTTCAGACCGCAACGCCGTGGATTTTCGGCCTGGCCGGCCCCGGCTCGGCTGCCGGCGAAATGGCGCTCGCCAACCTGGTGAACGCCCGATCGCGCGTCCTCGCCATCGTCGGCGGTCATTTCGGCGCGCGTCTGGCCGAGATGGCCACGCGCCTGCAATCAGGCGTGGAGGTCTTCCAGTTCGACGGTCACGCGCGCTTCCCGATCGAGCAGTTCCAGCAGCATCTGGCGCGCTACCGGCCCGGCCTCGTCACGGTGGTGCACGGTGAAACTTCGTCGACCACGATCAATCACGCGCTGCCGCAGATTGCGGCGCTGTGCCGCCAATACGAGGCCCTGAGCGTGGTCGACGCGGTGTGCACGGTGGGCACCACGGCGTTGCCGATGGATGCATGGCAGCTCGACGTGGTGTTTTGCGGCGGTCAGAAGGGACTGTCGGCGATCCCCGGCGTGTCGCTGATCGCCTTTTCCGCCAATGCCTGGCAACGCGTCGCGAAGCGCGACTTCAAGCCCGCCCACTGGTGCCTCGACGCCGCCCTGGCACATGCGTTCTGGCACGAGCACCGCTACCACTACACGGCCCCCGTCAACGGTCTGTTCGCGTTGCACGAGGCGCTGCGCCTGCTGAACGAGGAGACCTTGCCTGCCCGTATCGAGCGGCATCGTTCGTGTTCGACGGCCGTGCAGGAGGCACTGCTCGAACTGAACCTGACGCTGGCCGCGCCCCCGCCAACCCGTCTGCACTCGGTGATCGGCTTTCATCTACCCAGCGGGATACAACCGGACGCGTTCGTCGCGCGCTTGCGCGACCAGCATCGCATCGAGATCTCGACCTCCTTCGGCCTGCCGCTGCTGCGCATCGGCCAGATGGGGGAACAGTGTCGCCCGCAGGCCGTACTGCGCCTCGTGGCCGCACTCGGCCACTGCTTGCGGCAAGCGGGCCGGGAACTGGACATCGACGGGATCGTGGACGAAACCGAGGCTCGGCTCGCTTCGCGGGAGCTGATGCCGAATGACTGACGCCCCAGTACTGCGGCCGCTACTCTCGCTGGCCTTCCTGCTGAACTTCAGCCGGGCATTGACGTTCACTTTTTTCCCGATCTACCTGTCGACGAGCCTCGGGTTCTCGGCCGTGCAGGTCGGTTATGCGCTCGGGTGCTCCGTGATGATCGCGACGCTCGGGGGCATTTACTGCGGGATCCTGGTGGACCGATTCACACCGTTGCGCGCGTTGCTGCTGGTCATCGCGATATCTGCCGCGATCTATGCGCTCATTCCGATGACAGCGCGATTCTCGTTGATTTTCGCGTGCCTGGTGGCCATCGAACTGGCATTTACGACGATGCATCTGTCGATCAAGTCCCTGCTCACCGGGATTCTGCCCGAACAGCAGCGCAGCGCCGCGTTCTCGGCGAATTACACGATCATCAATCTGGCGTTCTGCACGGCGCCGGTGGCCGGGCTCGCTCTCAGCCACTGGTCGGCCCTGGCACCGATGCTCGTTTCTGCCGCATTGAACCTGAGCGCGCTGGCCGTCTTAATCGCCTGCGCGCGACGCTACCGCACCGTTGCGAACCTGGCTGTTCCGCAGGCCGGATCGCAACCGCCGTTGAGGGAAATCGTGGCCGTGCTGGCAGGCGATAGGCGGCTGCAGTTGTTCACCCTCGGAGGGCTGTTCAGCTCTCTCGTCTACGCAAGATTCACGACCTATCTGTCGCAGTATGTCGGGCACGCGACGGACACGGCTCGGGCCGAGACGCTGATTTCATTTGCCACGGCCGTCAATGCCGCTACCGTTATCCTGCTGCAATACCTGGTAGGCAGCCGGATTTCCCATCGAAACATGCTCGCGGCCGTGATGGCCGGCAGTGTCATGCTGATCGCAGGGTTGCTCGTTTACGATCATTCGATGCTGGTTGCCTTCTGGATCGTCGGCACGCTCATCTTTACGCTCGGCGAGATCCTGATCGTGCCTTCGGAATTCATGTTCGTCGATTCGATCGCCCGCAACGACATGAAGGGGGCCTATTTCGGCGTTCAGAACATCTCGATGCTGGGTGGCGGATTGAATACCATCCTGTGCGGATTTCTGCTCAACAGCCGAGTCGGGGCGCACGCATTGTTTTACATCATGGCCTGCTTTGCCGCGACAGGCTGCTTGTTCTATATCGCAGGCGTGCGACATCGAGCGGGGACGCAACGTATCGAGCAGGCGAATATCGAAGCCTGACCTCCGGCGTCGGGCGCGCCGCGATATCCCGATGTCGCGTTCCGGTTTGCAGGTTCACGGCCGGCGCCGGTGAAAAGCCCGGCGATGAATACCTCCTGAAGTCCAGCCCCCCGCCGCATGCACCCGCGGCCGCGACCTGCAGCGAGACCGCTTCGCTACCCATCGCCCCGGCGCGCTGTACCCCGACGGGCCGATCGCCCGACAGCCGGCCGGCAGCGAGATCTCCGGCGGCATCGGGCAGGATGCTCGAATGACCGAACCAGGCGCGGTCGAAGTCGATGTGCTCGTTCATCAGCAGCAGGAACCGCCGGTCGAATTCGTCGACGTGCGCCGCCCTTCCCCGAGACGCTCGATTCGTTTGTAGAATCAGCGCGTTAGCCGTTCACGACACGGCGAAAGACACGATTTCTCGGCTGCCGTCCCGGCGACGCCCCTGCGGCCCGTCATCGCCTCGGTCCGGGCGTCGTATCAGCCGTTTCCGAGTCAGGCACGGCGATAAATTTTGTTCAAGCCCCGCCCCGCGAGGCCCGACAGGATCGAGCGACACCCACCCCCAAACCGGAGGGCACCATGGCGATTCACGAAGTGTTTCCCTATTTGCGCGCCAAGCGCGCGGACGACGCCATCGCGTTCTATGCGAAGGCGTTCGGCGCGCAGGAGAAATTCCGTCTCGTCGAGCCGTCGGGACGCATCGGCCACGCGGAATTGCAGCTCGGGCCGTGCACGCTGATGATCTCGGACGAGTTCCCCGAATACGATATCGTCGCGCTCGACCCGGACGGCAAGGCGCCGATGTCGCTTCACCTGCACGTCGACGACGCCGACGCGACGATCGCCGCCGCGCTCGCGGCCGGTGCGCAGCTGACACGCGCGATCCAGGACCAGTTCTACGGCGAGCGTTCCGGCAAGATTCGCGCCCCGTTCGGTTACGATTGGCTGATCGGGCATACGATCGAAGCGGTCGAACCCGATGAAATGCAGCGGCGTTACACCGCGCTGCTGTCCGGCGACCAGCCGAAAACCTGAATGGCGCACCGCGCGCCGGTCGATCACCCCGACATTCGCGATGCACTATCACCCCGACGACATCTACCGGCTCTACCGAAGCGTACCGACGCTGCTGCTGAACCGTCCCGCGCCGGCCGAACAATTTCTGGCCGCTGCCGTCGAGACCGGAGCCGAACTCGGGCACGTGCTGCGCGACTACCCGCAGGTCCGCTATCAGCCGCTCGACTTCCACTACCTGTGCCAGCAAAGCCTGTCCGTGCTGGACGACGCGCTGCTGGCCGACCTCACGCACGACGAGGAACATGGATGGCGCGGCGCGCAGTGGGCCGCGCTGTTGATCGCGTTATCGGGCGACGCGCGCCATCTGCCGCACCTCGACGCCGTCAGGCGCCATCGCGGCGTCGAGTGGACGGCCGGGCTTGCCGACGCCGCCGTCCTCCCGGAGGCCGCGTCCGACGGTTTTCGCTGCTGCCGGCTGATCGTCGACCTCCGGACTCAGCTCGCGTCACTGCCGCGCGTCGCCGTGCGCCTGCGGAAGCCACCCCCGCCGGAAATCGTCGCGGCCACGGCAGCGGCCGTCCGGGCCGCGTATCGCCGCGGCGATGTCGCGAAGGCGCTGGCAATCGCCCGCAGCTAGATTCGTCGCAACCGTCCGACCGCTTTCTTCACGGCTTACTCGACGTTGTCCGACACATCGGTCATGCGGATCATGTGCGGCCTCACGCCGTCGTCGATGGCCACCGCCTCCTTCGGATGGATCAGCGCCTCGAGCCGCGCCTTCGTCGCGATGAACTCGGGCGTATTGACCTGCGAATAGTCGCGCGGCCGTGGTACGGGCACCTCGATCAGTTCCTGCACCGCCCCCGGGTTCGCCTTCAGCACGAGAATCCGGTCCGCCAGAAAGATCGCCTCGTCGAGATCGTGCGTGATGAACAGGATCGTCACGTCGATGTTGCGCCAGATGTCGAGCAGGTGTGTCTGCATCCTCGCCCGCGTCTGCGCGTCGAGCGCGCCGAACGGCTCGTCCATCAGCAGGATGCGCGGACGGTTCGCGAGCGCACGGGCGATCGCCACGCGCTGCTTCATCCCGCCCGACAACTGGTGCGGATACATCTCCGCGAACCGCGTCAGCCCGACCAGATCGAGCCACTGCAGCGCTTCGCGCTCGGCCTGGCCGCTGCTGCTGCCGTTCATCCGGAGTCCGAACATCACGTTCTTTTTCACGGTGAGCCACGGAAACAGCGTATAGCCCTGGAACACCATCCCGCGATCGGCGCCCGGCCCCTGCACGGGCTTGCCGTCGAGCAGCACCTCGCCGCTCGTCTGTGCATCGAGCCCGGCCAGGATGCGGATCAGGGTCGACTTGCCGCAGCCGGACGGTCCGATTACGCACACGAATTCGCGCCGGTAGGTACGGAAACTGATGTCGTCGAGTGCGGTGCACTCGCCCTGCGGCGTCGCGAAACGCTTGCCGACATGACGCACGTCGAGTATCACGTCGCGGGTTTTCAGGCGGGCGAAGCGCTCGCGCACGGCGTCGGACTGCATCAGGTAGTCGGGAACGGCTTGCGGGTTCTGCATGATGGCCTCTGCGGAAATCGGTCGATGGGTGGGCGTCAACGGACGTCACGCGTTCAGCGTGCGATCCCACGGAAACAGCTTGCGGCCGAGCAGCCCGAGCACGATGTCGGTGCCGAGGCCGATGATCCCGATCATCAGGATCGCCGCATACACGTTGTCGAAATGCTGGTAGCGCGCCTGCTGGCTGATGTACCACGTGATGCCCGAGCTCGTGCCGACGAGTTCGGCGACGATCAGGTAGGTCCAGGCCCAGCCGAGCAGGATGCGCTGGTCGCGATACAGGTCCGGCAGCACGCCGGGGATCACGACGTGCGTGAGCAGCTTCAGCTTCTTCGTGCCGAGTGTCATCGCGGCCTCGAACAGCCCGTATTCGAGCTTGCGCGTCGTGTTCGCGATGATCAGCACCTGCTGGAACAGCGTCCCGATCACGATGATCGCGACCTTCGGCGCATCGTAGATGCCGAGGATCGCGACCATCAGCGCGCCGAACGCCGGTGCGGGCAGGTAGCGGAAGAACTCCAGGAACGGCTCCTGCAACCGCGCGAGCGCACTGAAGGTGCCGCAGACGATACCGAGCGGCACGCCGATCGCTGATGAAATCACGAAGCCCCAGAAGATGATCCGGATGCTGTGCCACAGGCTCTCGTGCAGCCAGACGCCGTCGCGGGATGCCGGCGGGGTCGTGAACGCCGTGTAGAACGCGCGCAGCACCTGGTGCGGCGCGGGCAGGTAAACCGGGTTCGCGCGCACGCCTTCGGGCACGGCCGCACGGGTCGCTCGCGCATGTGCGAGTTCGTCGTCGAACACGTCGCGATCGATCTGCATGCCGGTCTGGAAGTAGTCGACGCTTCCCGGATTCGTGATGCGCATTTGCGGATGCCAGATGAACGGCACATAGCTGATCAGGCACCAGACGGCGAATGGCAGCAGGAAGGACGCCACGCCGAGCGTCCATTTTCCGCGGGTCGTCAGCTCGCGGCGCACGGCGAGCCATCCGGTCGTGTTGCGGGTCATTGGCATGTCAATCTCCGTATCGTTTCAGGTGCCGGTCGCGCGCATGCCGGGGCGCCGCGCGACCGGACGTTCATTGCAATGCGCCTGCGCCGGTCGCGCCGCTCGCACGGTAGGCACGCCAGCCGCCGAAGTGCGTGATGTCCCGCGCGCCGTCTAGCGCCGCGCTTTCACACAGGAAACCCTGCACCCGAGTGCCGTCCGCGAGCGTCAGCGTGCCGATGCCGAGCGGGTCGGCAATGCCGGCGACGAAGCTGCCGTAAGCGTCGACCGGTATCTCCCAGACCTCGACCGCAATCGACGCGCCGCCTTCAGGCACACGCACGAGGCCCGGCTTGGCGACGCCGCCGGATGCCGCCGCGGACAGCGCGTAGAGACGATAGGCGGGCGCCGTCGTCGTCGCGGCGACGAAACGTCCGCCTCGCCGGGTGAGCTGCCAGTTGAGCGGCTCACCGCTCAGATGCGCACCGACGACCGCCACACGCACGACGCCGGATGACGCGCCGGGCACCGGTGTCGTGGTTGCACACGCGTCGCCGGCAACGTCCGCCTGCAAATCGCCCCCCTCGCCTGGGCCGCCGCGTTCGTCTGCTTCGATCCACGCCTGCGCAAGATCGAGCAGCCGCGCGTCGTCGTGTGCACGCCCGACGAACGTGATGCCGAACGGCAACCCGGCATGGCGCCCGGTTTCGCAAAGGCCGGCGGGCACCGCGATCGCCGACAGGTCGAGCAGGTTGACGAAGTTCGTGTAATAGCCAAAACGCGAATTGACGCCGATCGGGTCGGCTTCGAGTGCGTCGATGGTCGCCGTCGTCGCCGAAGTCGGCATGACGATCGCGTCCAGTCCGTCCCATGCGCGACCGGCCTCGACGCGCAGCGTCGCGAGCGTGTCGAACGCGGCGAACGCATCGGCCGCGCTGAAGCGCGCCGCGCCCCCGACGATTTCGCGGATCACCGGATGCAGCGCGTCCGGTTCCCGCGCGGCGAAGGCGCCAATCGCGGCGAGCCGTTCTGCGACCCACGGGCCTTCGTACAGCAGCCGCGCGGCAGCCAGGAACGCGCTGAAATCGATCTCGACGATCGTCGCCCCGGTCGCGCGCAGGCGTTCGAGCGCGGCACGCCATGCCGCGCCGTACGATTCGTCGCCGAAGAATTGCAGCTGATCGGCGCGCGGCATGCCGAAGCGCAACTGCCCGAGCGGTCGCGCCAGTTGCGCGCGGAGCCCGTCCGTGCCCAGCAGCGGCTGCCATGCGCGTCCGTATGGATCGCCGTCGGTCACGCCGTGCGCGGCGCCGAACACCGTTCGCGCGTCGGCCGCCGAATGCGCGAACACCGACACGCAATCGAGCGACCGGCAGGCCGGTACGACACCGAGCGTGCTCAACACGCCCTTGGTCGGCTTGAGCCCGACGAGCCCGTGAAACGCGGCCGGCACGCGCCCGGAGCCGGCCGTGTCGGTACCCAGCGAGAACGACGCGACGCCGAGCGCCACGGCCACCGCCGACCCGGAGCTCGAGCCGCCCGATGCATAACGCGGATCGAGCGCATTGCGGCACGCGCCATAAGGCGAGCGCTGGCCCGACAACCCGGTCGCGAACTGGTCCAGGTTGGTCTTGCCGATCGGGATCGCGCCGGCCGCGATCAGCCGCTCGACGACGGGCGCGCTGCGCGCCGGCGTGTACGCATAGGCCGGGCAGGCTGCCGTCGTCGGGATGCCGGCGAGGTCGATGTTGTCCTTGATCGCGAACGGCACGCCGTACAGCGGCAATGACGCGAGGTCGCGCCCGGCCAGCGCGTCGGCATAGGCCGTCATCTCGCCATGCGTCAGCGGCCGGATCCACGCATGATGCGGATCGCCGGCGGCGAAATGCGCGGCGATCGCGTCGACGAGCGCGTGCGGCGTCAGGTCGCCCGCCGCATAGCGTGCACGCAGCGCGGCGATCGAGCGGACGCCGGGCAGGATCGAACGTTCCGTCGTGCTCATGCGACCTCCTCGGCGGCGCCCGCCTTCATCACCATCAGCCGCTGGCCGGCCACCACCGCCGCGCCCGGCGCGCAATCGATCGTCTCGATCGTGCCGTCTTCCGTCGCCGTCACCGCGACCTCCATCTTCATCGACTCGACGATCGCGACGACCTGACCTTCGGTCACGCGCTCGCCGGCTTCGACCAGCACCTTCCACACGCTGCCCGATACGTCCGCGGCAATCGCCCGCTGCGTATCGGCGAGCGCGCCTGCCTCCCGCGCGGCATCCGCATCGCCCTGCGCCGCGTCGCCGACGTATTCGGCATGCCCGGCCAGCCGCCACCGTTCGCGCTCTGCTTCGAACGCCGTTTGCTGCGATGTCTTGAACGCGGTGATCGAATCCGCCTCGTCGCGCAGGAAGCGGTTGTATGCGCCGAGATCGAACATCGATTCCTCGATCTTCAGCCCGGCGCGCCCCGCGACGAAATCCGCGCGCAGTTCCGCCAGCTCCGCCTCGCTGACTTCGTAGAAGCGAATCTCGTCGAAGAAGCGCAGCAGCCACGGCTTGCCGGCTTCGAACTCGCGCGTGGTGCGGTGGCGGTTCCACATCTGGACGGTACGGCCGACGAACTGGTACCCGCCGGGCCCCTCCATCCCGTACACGCACAGATACGCGCCGCCGATGCCGACCGCGTTCTCCGGCGTCCAGGTGCGTGCGGGGTTGTACTTCGTGGTGACGAGCCGGTGGCGCGGATCGATCGGCGTCGCGACCGGCGCGCCGAGGTACACGTCGCCAAGGCCCATCACGAGATAGCGGGCGTCGAACACGATGCGCTTCACGTCGTCGATGCTGGCCAGGCCGTTGATCCGCCGGATGAACTCGATATTGCTCGGGCACCACGGCGCATCGGGCCGCACCGACTGCATATAGCGCTCGATCGCGACCCGCGTCGACGGATCGTCCCACGACAGCGGCAGATGCACGATGCGGTTAGGCACGCGCATGTCGGTGACTTCGGGCAGTTCGTGTTCGGCCGCCTGCAGATGCGCGAGCAGCGTGTCGAGCGGCAAGGTCCGCGCGTCGAACTGCACCTGCAGCGAACGGATGCCCGGCGTCAGGTCGAGCATGCCGGGCAGACGGTGCGCGTCGAGCCAGCACATCAGCGCATGCACGCGAAAACGCAGGTTCAGGTCGAGCACGAGCGGCCCGTATTCCACCAGCACGTTGCGGTCGCCCGAGCGCCGGTAGACGACGCCGATGCCGCCGCCGGCCGACGGATCGCGATGCAGCACGCAGTCGTCCGGCGCGCCGGTGGGTGCCGGACGCGCAACCGCGTCGGCGGCAGGCACGGGCGACACGCGGGCACGCACGAACTGCACGGTATCGCCCGGCCGCAATTGCCCGAGCTTCCACAACTCGTCGTGCACGACCGTCACCGGACACACGAAGCCGCCGAGGCTCGGGCCGTCCGGGCCCAGGATCACCGGCATGTCGCCGGTGAAATCGACCGCGCCGATCGCATACGCGTTGTCGTGGATGTTCGACGGGTGCAGGCCGGCCTCGCCGCCGTCCGCGCGTGCCCATTGCGGCTTCGGGCCGATCAGCCGGATGCCGGTCCGGCTCGAGTTGTAATGGACCGTCCACTGCGTGCCGTACAGCATCGCGATGTCGTCCGGCGTGAAGAAATCCGGCGCACCGTGCGGGCCGTCGAGCACGCCGAGCGTCCAGGCATGCGTCAGCGCGGGGATGTCCGCCGCGGCCAGCGTGGCGCCCGCGTCGCCGCGCCCGGCTTCCGCGTCCAGATGCAGCACGTCGCCCTTGCGCAGTGCACGTCCCGCATGGCCGCCGAACTGGCCGAGCGTGAAGGTCGCCTTGCTGCCGAGATAGTCGGGCACCTGCAGGCCACCTTTCACGGCCAGGCATGCGCGCACGCCGGCGCCCGTCACGCCGCCCAGCTTCAGCACCGCGCCTGGCCGCGCACGCAGCACCTGCCAGAACGGAGCGGGCTCGCCATCGAGCGATGCCGCGAGGGGTGCGCCGCCGAGCACGAAGAGCGTCTCGGCGTTGAAGCGCAGCGTCGCGCCGACCATCGTGAATTCCAGCCCCGCCGCGTCGCGCGCGTTGCCGAGCAGCGTGTTCGCGAGCCCGAACGCGCGATCGTCCATCGGCCCGGACGGCGGCACGCCGACGTTCCAGTAGCCGACGCGCCCGGGCGCCTGCTGCACGGTGGTCTGCACGCCGCCGTCGAGCACGTCGATCGTATGCGGGGCGAACGCGAAGCGCGACAGGAAGGCGGTCGTCGATGCGCCGCGCGCGAACGTGTCCGAACCGGCAATCGCGCGCAGATAATCGAGGTTGGTTTCGATGCCGTACAGTTCCGTGCGCGCCAGTGCGCGCTGCAGCGCCGCCAGCGCGTCGCGGCGCGTCTCGCCATGCACGATCAGCTTCGCGAGCAGCGGATCGTAATACGCGCTGATCTCGGTGCCCGCCTCGATCCATCCGTCGACGCGCACGTCGTCCGGAAACGCGACGTGCGTCAGCAGCCCCGCGCTCGGCAGGAACTGCTTGTGCGGATCTTCCGCGTAGAGCCGCACCTGGATGCTCGCGCCACGCGGTGCAACGGCGAGCGTGTCGAGCGGCGGCAGGTCGCCCTCCGCCTGCAGGATCATCCATTCCACGAGATCGATGCCGGTCACTTCCTCGGTCACGCAATGCTCGACCTGCAGCCGCGTGTTCACCTCGAGGAAATAGAATTGGCGCGTATGCGCGTCGAACACGAATTCGACCGTGCCGGCCGACGCATAGCCGACCGCGCGGGCAAGCCGCACCGCGCTCGCGTGCAACGCGGCGCGCTCTTCATCGGTCAGGCCCGGTGCAGGCGTTTCCTCGATCACTTTCTGGTTGCGGCGCTGCACCGAGCAATCGCGTTCGCCGAGCGCGATCGCATCGCCGCGGCCGTCGCCGAAGATCTGCACTTCGATGTGCCGCGCGTGTTCGACGAACTTCTCGAGATACACGCCCGCATGCGCGAAGTTCGCGGCGCCGAGCCGCACGACGGAATCGAACGCCGCTTCGAGCTGCGCAGCGTCGCGGCACAGGGACATGCCGATCCCGCCGCCGCCCGCGGTGCTTTTCAGCATCACCGGATAGCCGATCGCGTCGGCTTCGGCGAGCGCCGTTCGTGCATCGTCGAGCAGGCCCGTGCCCGGCAGCAGCGCGACGCCCTGTGCGGCGGCGAGTTCGCGCGCGGTGTGCTTGAGCCCGAACGCGCGCATCTGGTCGCCGCGCGGCCCGATGAAGCGCAGGCCCGCGGCTTCGCATGCGTCGGCGAAACCGGCGTGCTCGGACAGGAAGCCGTAGCCGGGATGCACGGCTTGCGCGCCCGTCTCGCGTGCGGCGGCGAGGATCGCCGCGACGTTCAGGTAGCTGTCCGCCGCCGGCGCGGGACCGACCCGCACGGCTTCGTCGGCGAGCGCCACATGGCGCGCATCGCGGTCGGCGTCGGAATAGATCGCGACCGACGCGATCCCGAGCCGCTTCAGCGTGCGGATCACGCGGCATGCGATTTCGCCGCGGTTCGCGACGAGGACTTTCGTGAATCTCATGTTGCCTCCCGCCGGGCCGTCCCAAGGGAGGCAACCGCCCCCTTGGGGGGCAGCGAACGATAGTGAGCGTGGGGGTCGTTCATTCCGCCTCCCAGATCGTGAGGCGTACGGGCGTCGGGTTGTACCCGTTGCACGGGTTGTTGAGCTGCGGGCAGTTCGAGATCAGCACCGTCACGTCCATCTCCGCGCGCATCTCGACGTACTTGCCCGGTGCGGAAATGCCGTCCTCGAAGGTCAGCCCGCCGAGCGGCGTGACGGGCACGTTCATGAAGAAGTTGACGTTGCCGACCAGGTCGCGCTTGGTGAGCCGCGCCCCCGCGCCGCACGTGCAGTGCGCGATGGCATTGAGGAAACTGTCGCGGCAGTTGTGCATGTGCCGCTTGTCGAGCGCATAGCGCACGGTGTTGCTCTCGGCCGCGCACGCGCCGCCGAGCGTGTCATGACGGCCGCAGGTATCGGCGACGATCGTCACCATCGGGTTGCCCCGGCTCGACAGCAGCACGCTGCCCGCGCTCAGGTACAGGTTGCGCTGCGCGCGGATGGTGTCCTGCGCGCTGTAGCGCTCTTCGGGGTCGTCGGATCGGTAGAACAGCGTGTCGACGGCCTGGTTGCCTTCGAGGTCGAGGATGCGGAAGACCTGCCCGCGCTTCAGGTCGCGCAGCCACGGTTCGCCGGCGTTCAGCGTGGTGTCGTGAATGGCATCGCGTGGGTCGAGACGGCTTTCGATGATCGGCATGGCTCGGCTCTCCTTACGCAAACAGGCGATCGGTGTTGGCGAAGCCGCGCACGTTCTCGGCACAGGCGCGGCGGCACGGGTCGTCTTCCGGCGCGGCACCGTCCGCCGGATACGCGCGGTACGCGATCAGCTTCACGGCCTTCGGCGCGTAGTCCGGGCGCGGGTCGAGCGGATGCGGCGCCGTCGAGAACGCCGCCAGCGTGTTCATTTCGAAGCGCAGGTCGAGCGCGCTGCCGGCCGGCGAGTGTCCGGCGACGAAATCGAGCGCGCCGTCGTCGCGCGTGTCGAGCTTGCTGAAGAAATTGACGTTCGCGACGAGGTCGCGCGCCGACAGCCCGTATTTCGCGAGTTCGAGCACGAGGCTGTCCCGGCCGTTGCGGATCATCGCGTTGCGATCGGCCTGGTACGACGTCGTGCCGTACTTGTGCGCGAACAGCCGCGCATCGCCGACGCCGCCGAGCGGGTCGTGCCAGCCGAGCGTGTCGGCCGTGATCGACGCGATCACGCGCCCCATGTCGGTATACAGCGCATGACCGCGCGTGAGATGCGCGGTGTGCTGCGCCTTCAGCGTGTCGGCCATGTTGTAGCGTTCGAGCGGGTCCTCCTGGCGGTGAAACACGGCAGACAGGTTCGCGCCGCCGTCGACATCGACGACGCGCAGCGCGAGACCGCGGCGCAGGATGCCGGACCAGTGGGTTCCGGCGGGAATGAGCGTTTCCCACACGACGTGTGGCGGCGTGGCAAGGACGGCTTGGGGGCTCGGCGACATGGCGGCTCCGTGGTCGGTTGGACAAAAGGCGTGAGAGGGCGACCGAACGACATCGCGACCTCCCGGGCTTTTATCCCTCCGTGGAGCCTCGCCGTTTCCTCGAATCGAGGAGAAGACAAGACCGGATTGCTCTCGGACCAGCCATCGCGCGGCGCGAACGCCACACGACCGGAACCCTAGCGATCCTGAAGATGATGCAAATTGCTTCGCACCTCTCGGGCACTGAATAAGCGAGTTACGTGCCAGCGTGTGTGGAATCGCCGTGCCACGCGGCTTTCCGGCAGGCGCGCGTCGACGGACAGCGCACCGGATGCGGAGGGCCGCCCTCGCGGCGGGCGTGCCGCGCACCATGCGAACGCGCGCCCGCACCGGTGCAGTGCGCGCCGCGCCCGCCTGCACGACACGATCGGCAATGGCATGGGCATTGCTCGATGCATGCACCTTCACCCGATACGCGACACCTCATGAACAAGCTCGACCTGCTCCGGCGCGCGCTGAGCGCACTCTTCTCCGCCCGCTTCATCGAACTGCAGCGCACATCGCGCCGCAGTTGAGCCGCCCCGCCGCGTGCCGTTGGCACGCTTCTGGCTCGGCATGACGCCGAGAGGTGCGGCGGCGTCGCATCTTAGGGGTGCTAGGGTTCCGGTTCATCGAACGTCTGGTCCGAGAGCAGCCCGGCGCGGGTTCGTCCGATCGCGAGACCGGACGCGCACACGCTACACGGCGGGACAAAAGCCCGGGAGATTGGCGATGGCAACGGCCGTCGCGCCTCTCCGTGGCCGCTTCATTCGTTCCGCCTCCGCAGGAACCGGCCACGCGGCCGGACCGTGCACGAGCATGGTCCGTATCGACGATCCCGATCCCGGTCTCCTGGAGAAAACGATGACCCGTCCCGCCCTGGCGCTCCGCCGCCTGTTGTCCCGCCGTTCCGTCCGTCACGCATTGGGGGCCGCCGCCACGGCCGCCACGCTACTCATGACGCCCGCCGCGCACGCGGCAGCGCCGCTCAAGATCGGCTACAGCGACTGGCCCGGCTGGGTCGCGTTCCAGGTCGCGCTCGACAAAGGCTGGTTCAAGGAAGCCGGCGTCGATGTCGATTTCGAATGGTTCGATTACTCGGCATCGCTCGACGCGTTTTCCGCGGGCAAGCTCGACGCGGTCGCGGCGACGAACGGCGACGCGCTCGTGACGGGCTCGGCCGGCGCGAAGAACGTGATGATCCTGCTCACCGACTATTCCGCCGGCAACGACATGATCGTCGCCAAGCCGCCGCTGCGCACCGTCGAGGCGCTGAAGGGCAGGAAGGTCGGCGTCGAACTCGGCCTCGTCGATCACCTGCTGCTCGAAACCGCGCTGCAGAAACACGGGCTGAAGGACGGCGACGTGACGCTCGTGAACGCGAAAACCAACGAACTGCCGCAGGTGCTCGGCTCGTCGACGGACATCGCCGCAGTGGCCGCCTGGCAACCGAACGCAGGCGAGGCGTTGAAGCGCGCACCGGGCGCACGCGCGATCTTCACGTCGGCGGACGCGCCGGGGCTGATCTACGACGCCATTACCGTCGCGCCGGCCAGCCTCGCCGCGCGCCGCGCCGACTGGGCCAAGGTGATCAAGGTCTGGTACCGCTGCGTCGCCTACATCAACGATCCGAAGACGCAGGCCGACGCGGTCCGGATCATGTCCGCACGCGTCGGCCTCGCGCCGGAGCAATACCTTCCGCTGCTGAAGGGGACGCACCTGCTCGACGAAGCCGCCGCGAAGCGCGCGTTCCGCAAGGGCGACGGGCTCGATTCGATCTACGGCTCGACGCGCAACGCGAATGCGTTCAACGTGCGCAACAGCGTGTACAAGCAGTCGCAGGACGTCGACGCGTATATCGATCCGCGCCTCGTGATGCCGCATTGACGGCACGGGCCGGGCTTCGGGCGCCGGCCCCGCGCGCGCACTCCCTCCACACCGCGGTCGCGTCAATACGCGGCCGCCGCCTCACCCTCTCTGCGCCCCCACCTCGCCGCGATTCCACGCGATTTCGCAGAGGACCTTTCCTGTGCAACGCCTTAATCGACCGCCACACGATCTCCAATAATGGCCGCTCGATCCGCCGGCCTCCCAGGCCGGAAAAACGATAAAAACTCCTATGCATTCCTACAAGATGAACCAGCACGCCAGCACTCGACTCGCGGGGACCGCCATTGCCACCTGCCTGACCGCCCTCGCGTCGGGCGGGGTACACGCACAGAGCAGCGTGACGTTGTACGGCCTGATCGACACGTCGATCACCTACGCGACCAACCAGCGCACGCACGGCGCCGGCTCGCCGGGCAGCGGCACCGTCGCGATGACGAGCGGCGCACTGAACGCGTCGCGCTGGGGGCTGCGCGGCCGCGAGGATCTGGGCGGCGGGACGGCCGCGGTCTTCACGCTCGAGAACGGCTTCTCGGGCACCACCGGCGCTCTGTCGCAGAAAGGCGTCGACCTGTTCGGCCGCCAGGCATGGATCGGCCTGAGTTCGAAGACGGCCGGCACGCTCACGCTCGGCCGCCAGTACGACCTGATCCTCGATTTCGTGACGCCGCTCGGCGCGTCCGGCCCCGGATGGGGCGGCAACCTCGCGGTACATCCGTACGACAACGACGATTCGAACCGCAACCTTCGCATCAACCATGCTGTGAAGTACACGAGCCCGACGTACCGCGGGCTGACGTTCGGCGCGATGGTCGGGTTCTCGAACACGGCCGGCCAGTTCGCCAACAACGCGGCGTGGAGCGCGGGCGTGTCGTATGCGAACGGACCGCTGAAGCTCGGCGCCGGCTACCTGAAGATCAGCCGCGACCGGAATGCCCCGAACCCGAACGGCGCACTGAGCACGGTCGACGGGTCGGCGACGATCACGGGCGGCAACCAGCAGATCTGGGCCGCGGCCGGCCGCTATGCATTCGGGCCGCATTCGGTCGGCGCCGCGTGGTCGCACTCGACCACCGACGGCGTGACCGGCGTGCTCCAGGGCGGCGGCATCGCGCCGCTGAAGGGTGAATCGCTGGTGTTCGACAACTTCTCGGTCGACGGGCGCTACGTCGTCACGCGGGCGTTGAGCCTCTCGGCCGCCTACACGTACACGATGGGCCGCTTCGACACGCGCACCGGCCAGACGCGACCGAAATGGAACCAGGTCGTGGCGCAAGCCGACTATGCGCTGTCGAAGCGCACCGATGCGTATCTCGAAGGCGTCTATCAGAGCGTGAGCGGCGGCAACGGCCATCCCGCGTTCAACGCGACCGTCTGGACGCTGACGCCGTCGGCGAACAGCAACCAGGTCGTCGTCGCACTGGGGCTGCGGCACAAGTTCTGACGACGCAAGACGGCGCGGCGCAGCGCAACGCGGTTGCGCCGACCGTGTCGGGCATGCATTTCCAGCCCCGCCCGATCGTCATGCCCGAGCCGGAATGGCCGCGCCCGCGCGCGGCCTTTTCGCTATGGCATCGCCCCGCGCGACGGCAAAAATGCGGCCAGATCTGTCGTATCGACGCAAAAAAATGCGGAGAAACTGGTCACGCTGTGACATTTTTCCTAATCTGTTTGCAGCGACGCCGAGATTTGGCGTTCCGGTCGCGACACTCTTTCATATGGCGCACCACCGGCTTACGAACATGATTCACGTCGTGAGCGCCGGACCTTTCGCGCCATTCCGGCCGGATAGGGGCGTGCCGATCGCACGCCCCACGCGTTCAACGCAGTCAACCGCTGGAGACGAACGATGAGCAAAACGAACCGATTTGCGGTCCTGACAACCTTCGTGCTGCTGGCCGGTTGCCACCAGGCGGCGAAGACGCCCGAGAATGCCGGCACGGCGCCGACACCCTCGAGCGAAGCCGTCGCAACGGTGACGGCCGATGATCTCAATAATCCGAACAGCCCGCTCGCGAAGCGCAGCATCTACTTCGATTTCGACCAGTACTCCGTCAAGCCCGAATTCCAGTCGCTGCTGCAGGCGCATGCCGACTACCTGCGCAGCCATCCGGCGCGGCACGTGCTGATCCAGGGCAACACCGACGAACGCGGCACGTCCGAATACAACCTCGCGCTCGGCCAACGCCGCTCGCAGGCCGTGATGAGCGGGCTCGAAACGCTCGGTGTGCCGGCCACGCAACTCGAGTCGGTCAGCCTCGGCAAGGAAAAGCCGGTTGCGCTCGGCCACGACGAGGATTCGTGGGCGCAGAACCGCCGCGCCGATCTCGTCTATCGTTGATCGCGGGCCGCCTCGACGGCGGCATCCGCAACCAGGAAAACATGACCGCGCGCTGGCCGCCGTTGCGCTCACGTGTGCCGTTCGGTTCATCCCGTTCGTGCGGGTCGTCGCTCAGGCACTCGACCTCAACCCGCGTCGCGCTCAACGCCGGCGTTCGAGCCGCCGATGCAGCCAGCGCGACAACACCGCCGACGTCACGATCGCATCGACCGTGGCGATTGCGTTGATGTCGCCAACCTTGTCTGCGTCGATCAGCCAGGTCTGGAACAGCACGTAGCCGATCATCGTGGCGGTGCCCACGACCATTCCCAGCAACACGAACCAGCGCGGCCGGAGCCGTGGGCCGATCGCGCCCAGGATGCCGCCGGTGGCCATCGCGGGCAGAAAGTAGCCGAACACGAACGACGCGACGAAAACCAGCACCGCCATCTGCCCGCAGCCCTTCACGACCTCCCACGATGGACCGTCGAGGATCGACCACACGACCAGCATCACGGCCGGCCAGACGAGCGCCGCGACCAACGGGCCACCCACGCCAAACGACAGGCAGCCGTACACGGCACGACTGGACGCACGCAACGATTTGCGCTGTGGGCGCTCTGGAATGGCACTCATGCTTTTGTCATTGGAATCGGAATGGCGGCTGCGGGAGTGTACCAAGGCACGGCTGGATGCATCCGGTCTGCCCCCGTCACGGGCCACGATACGCAATATGCATGGAATAAACCGCCCGCCCGAAACGTTTCATGTTCCGTCAGCGCGCAGACGTGCGGTTCACGCGAACCGGCCTTTCCAGCGGCTCGTGCGTGGCAAGGAGGCGGACATGAAATCGGCAAGGTTGGCCGCGGCGCTGATCGCCGCGCTGGTGCTCGTGCTGTCGGCGGGATGTATGTCGTCGGGTAGTGGCCCTGCGCAGGGACCGGGCATGAGCCGGTATGGCGGTGGCGGCTCGGGAGGCAGCGGAGGCGGTGGCGGTGGCGGCAGCGGCTACTGAAGAACCGCCGCGAGAAAATCGGACGACGCGTCGCGCGCGAGCACCGGAAACCGGCTGAATCGCGCGCGACGCCCCGCCCTGCGGCACGACTTAACGCATGGCCTTCACGTCGGCCGGCGTGACGCTCGCGGGCTGGCCGCCCCACGTCGCACGCAGGTAGTTCGCGAGCTGCGCGAGTTCGTCGTCGCTCAGCGTGTGCGCGAAACCGGGCATCGGCTGCAGGTTCTCGAACCCGGCAAACTTCTGCTCGTCGATGCCGTCGAGCATCGCGACCAGCAGGTTGCGCGGGTCGCCCTGCCGCACCGTCGAATTGCCGTTCATCGGCACCGCCACGTGCGGCTTGCCTTCGCCGTTGAAGCCGTGACAGCCCGCGCAGACCGCGAGATACACCGAGCGGCCGGCCGCGAGCTGCGCGGCGTCGGCCGATACCGGCTTCACCGGTTGCGGCGCGGGCGGCGTATCGCCCAGCAGGTACACGGACAGCGCGCGTAGGTCGTCCTTCGACATGGTCTGCGTGCTCAGGTGCACGACCGGATACATTTCACCGAACGCCGAGCCTTGCGGCGCGATGCCGACGCCGAAGAACGTCTGCAGGTCGGCGCCCGTCCAGCCGCGCGCGGCCAGGCCGGCCGGCGTGATGTCGGGCGCGGCCACGCGGCCGAGCGCGGCGCCGGCGAACGGCTTCGCGCTGTCGAGCTGGCCCGTGAACGCGCGTGGCGTATGGCATTCCGCGCAATGGCCGAGCGCGCCTGCCAGATAGCGGCCGCGCTGCCAGTCGGCGGACTGGCTGGTCGACGCATCGGGCAGGCTGTCCTTCAGGAACACCATGTCCCAGAAGACCATCCCGAAACGCAGGTTGTACGGGAACTTCAGCTCGTGCTCGCGGTTTTCCAGCGCGACCGGCCTGACGGTCTTCAGGTACGCGTACATCGCGTCGGAATCGGCGCGCGTGAGCTGACGGTACGACGTGTACGGCATCGACGGATACAGGCGCTTGCCCGGCGCCTTGCCGTCATGCAGCGCGGCGTAGAAATCGTCCGCGCTCCAGCTGCCGATCCCGTGATCCTTGTCGGGCGTGATGTTCGAGCCGTAGAACGTGCCGAACGGCGATTCGAGGGGCGCGCCGCCGGCGAACGGTGCGCCGTCCTTCGCGGTGTGGCACGCCGCGCAATCGGCGGCCTTGACGAGGTAGCGGCCGCGCGCGATCTGGTCGGCACCCGGCGCGCCGGAAGCCGCGTTCGAGGCCGGTGCGTCATGGCCGCCGCATGCGGTGAGCAGCAGCGCGCAGGCGGCCGCGAGCGCGGGGAAGCCCGCAGCCCGCGCGACACGATGAGCGAATGTGCGTTTCATGCGGCGTCCTTCACGAGTCCCGGCGTCGTCAGCACCACGTCCTTGACGGCTTCGTAGTAGCGGACATAGCCCGTGCAGCGGCAGAGGTGAGCGTCGAGCGCCTCGGTGATCGTGCGCTCGACGTCGGCCTTCGCAACCGGCTCGCGCTTCAGGCGTTCGATCAGCACGGTCGCCGCGTTGACGAAGCCCGGCGTGCAGTAGCCGCACTGGAAGCTGAAGTGCTCGAGGAACTTCTGCTGGATCGGCGACAGCTCGACCACTTCGCCCGCTTCGTTGCGCTTCGCGTGGCCTTCGATCGTGCGGATCGAGCGGCCGTGGAAGAAGTGCGCGCCGGTGATGCAGGTGCGCATTTCCTCGCTCGTACCGTCCGGCTTGTCGACGATCACGACGCACGCGTGGCAGATGCCCTGCCCGCAGCCGAGCCGCGAACCAGTGAGGCCCGCATACTCGTGCAGGAACTCGATCATCATCAGCCCCTCCGGCACCTGCATCGGGCCGACGGACTTGCCGTTGATATTGATCGACAGCGGTTTCGACTGGAACCGGACGAGCGGACGCTCGACGGCAGCCGGTGCCGAAGCCGGCACAGCCGCGGCCGGAGCCGATGCCGGGGCGGCCGAAGCCGCGCTCGGCGCGGAAGCGCCGGTCGCAGCGGCGCTGGCGCTCGCGGCCGAAGCCGCGGTTTGGGCGGTCGTCATGCGAGCACCTCCTGAATCTTTTGCGGGGTCACCGGCAGGTCGGTGAAACGATGGCCGATCGCGTGCGCGATGCCGTTCACGATCGCGCCGACGACGGGAATCATCACCACTTCGGCGACGCCCTTCGGCGGATCGGTCTCGGACAGCGGCGGCAGCACGTCGCCCGTCTGCGTCCACACAGCGACGTCGGACGCGCGCGGCAGCTGGTAACGGTTGAAGTTCCACGTGCCGTTGCCGGGGCCGTCTTCGTACAGCGGCAGGTATTCGTGCAACGCGTGGCCGATACCCATCGCGAGACCGCCCTGCAACTGGCCCGACACGAGCTGCGGCGAAATCTGGTTGCCGCATTCCATGATCGAGTGGTGCGTGAGCAGCTCGACCTTGCCGGTCGCTTCGTGCACGGCCAGCTCGACGAGCGTGCCGACTGCCGTGTAGTACGTGACGGCCGCGTTGTTGCGGCTCGTCGGCGGGATGAACACGCGCTTGCGGTCCAGCACGCGGTAGCCGTTCGCGGTCGGCGCGAGCGTGCCGTGCATCGCGGTTGCGCCGGCCGGTGCGGCCGTGCCGGGCACCGGGCCGTTGTCGCCCGTCTTCGGCGCGCCGACGCGCAGCGACAGCCCGTCGATCGGCAGACGCTCGACCGAGCCGCCCACTTCGAACTCGGCGTCGGTCCACTGCCAGCGGTTGAACACGTGCACGACGGCGCCGGTCGGCAGGCCGAGCGCATGGGCCTGCTTCGCGAGCTGTTCGAACGACAGCGGCTCGAGGCCGTCGGCGGTCAGCTTGCCGTCGACCCAGCGCGCGTCCTCGATGCGGATCGTGTACGGCGCGGCCTGGCCGCCGCCGAGACCGCGCGTCCAGATCGACATCGCCGCCGGCCACAGGCCGTAGCGGAACACCGCGCGCGCGGCTTCGCGCGTGCTGTGCGTGAAGTAGTACGCGGAGTTCGTCGCGCTCGACGGCGACGCATAGCTCGGCGACCAGCGCGGGTTCGCGCTCAGGCGATCCTGGTCGGCCTGCGACATGATGTACGGATCGCCGCTGGTCTCGACCGGCAGGTCCGGCCATTCGGTCACGGCCACGCGCACGTCCGTTGCCGGACGGCCTAGCCATTTCGCAACCGCGACGGCCTGCGACGTCGACATCCCGGTGCCGATCTCGGCCGCCGTGTGCTGCAGCGACACCTTGCCGTTCTCGTCGAATTCGACCTTCGCGAACGACGCTTCCGCGCCCGTGCCGAAGTCCTTCTGCACGCACGCGAAGCCGACGCCGTAGCGCTTGCCCGGATGCGCGGCCTCGTATTCGGCCTTGCGTGCGGCGCGGTGCGTCCACAGCGGATGCTGCCTCGAGCGCTCGAGCACCTCGTCGACGCGCAGCGCGCCGGCGGGAATCGCCCCCTGCGTGTTCTTCATCCCCGAACGCAGCGCGTTGCGCAGGCGGAACTCGATCGGGTCGATGTTCAACTGCGCGGCGATCTCGTCGACCGCCATCTCGGTCGCGGCCATGCTCTGCAGCGTGCCGTAGCCACGTGCCGAGCCGGCATCGATCGCGCGCGACGCGATCGCGACCGCGGCCAGATCGCTCTTCGGGAAGTAATAGATCGATTGCGCGGCCGTCGCCCCCACCATCGCCACCGACGGCGAGAAGTTCGAGCGCCCGCCGCCGTTCGCCTCGAAGTCGCCCTTGAACGACTGCAGCAGGCCCGTGTTGCGGTCCACCGCGATCCGGTAGTGCATCTTGAACGCGTGACGCTTCAGCGACGTCTGGAACTGCTCGTAGCGGTCGTTCGCGAAACGCACCGGGCGGCCGTCCGCGTACAGCGCGCAGACGAGGCCGTAGAACGGCACGTTGAAGTGATCCTTGGAGCCGTAGCCCACCGTGTAGCACGGATGCACGAACAGCTTCTTCACCGGGAAGCGGCACTTCGCGACCATCGCGGCCGCGTTCTCCGCCACTTCGAGCGGCGACTGGGTCGGCACGACGAGGTGCAGCGACTGCGTCGCGGCGTCGTACCAGCAGTTCGCGTTGTCCGGTTCGAGCGCGGCCGTGTCGACCGACTGCGTGTTGTACTCGCGGTCGAACACGAGCCAGTCGGCCGGCGGATGATCGAGCTCACCGGCGATCTGCCCGGCGAGGAACATGCCCTGCTCGTCGAGCTTGCCGTGCTCCTTGCCGTCCGGCCACACCGGCAGGTGCTTGCGCATCATGCTCGGAAAGATCGGCGCGTCCTTCAGGCTCGAATAGACGTCGTCGTCGTAGGCCGTCTTGCCGCCCACGCGCACGTAGCGGAAGGTGCCCCACGGATCGCGCTCGAGCGGGCCCGTGACCGCGCCGTAGCGGATCACGTCGTCGCGGAACTTGAGCGCGTTCTTCGCGAAGCGGAAGCGCGCGAAGTCGTGGTAGATGAGGATCGCGACCGCATGGCCGAGATACGCGGGCGTCTTGCCGGCCGGCAGCAACATGTCGTCGCCGTAGAACGTCGGGAACGCGACGCCGTCGCGCACGAGATCGTCGGCCGTGACCACGCGGTCCGGCTTCAGGTCGTCGCCGAGCAGCGAAAGGTCGAAGCCTTCGTAGGTGCGGTCGGCCTGCGTGACGCGCAGGATCAGCGCATGCGACTGCTGCTGCGGCCAGTGAGGCATGTCGGCTGCGCGCACGTCACGGGCGAACACTTTCGAGCCCGTGACCTTCGCGATGCCGTCGATGCGGAATTGGGGGATGCCGGTGACGCTATCCCATTTGACGGGGGTGAGGAGTTTTTCTTCGAAGAGCGCCGCGAACGCGCGGCTGCCCAGGGGCGCGACATACACTGCGACGCCCGCCAGCACGCTGGCTTTCAGAAAACCCCGCCGTGACAGGCCGTGGTTTTTCATCAGAATTTGATCGGAGAAACCCCGCCATTGATGGCGGGAAGGAAAGGAATGCTGTTGACAGGCAGCTTCTTCGACGGGTTAGGATCACCTGCATGATCCTTGTCTACCGCTACCGCGTGAAGTCGCTCAACGGACTGCTCAACAAGCAGAGCCGTGCGGTGAACTACGTCTGGAACTTCTGCAATGACACGCAGAAGCACGCGCTCAAGTGGAGCAAGAAGTGGCCGACGGGATTCGATCTGAACGTGCTGACGACGGGGAGCAGCAAGGCGCTCGGCATCCACTCCGGCACGATCAACGCGACGTGCGAGCAATACGCGAAGTCGCGTAGTCAGCACCGTCGGCCCTACCTGCGCTATCGCGGCAGGAAATCGCTGGGCTGGGTGCCGCTGAAGGGCCGTGACCTGAAGCGCGAGGGTGACGCGTTCCGTTTCGCCGGCAACACCTTTCGCGTGTTCAACAGCCGACCGCTTCCCGAAGGCAAGATCAAGGACGGGACCAACTTTGCGCAGGATGCGCGCGGCAACTGGTTTCTCAACATCGTGATCGAGATGCCCGATGTGCAGGCCCGCCCAATCCGTTCCGGCGTCGGCATCGATCTCGGCCTGAAAGACTTCGCCACACTTTCGACCGGCGAGAAGTTGCCCAATGACCAGTTCGGTCGACGAGCAACGGAAAAGCTGGCGAAAGCGCAACGGGCGCGAAAGCACAAGCGGCATATCGCGAAGCTGCACGCCAAGGTGGCGAACGCCCGTGCCGATTTCCAACACAAGCTCGCGCTCGATCTGGTGCGGCGTTTCGATTACATCGCGGTCGGCAACGTGTCGGCCGCGAAGCTCGCCAGAACCAGGATGGCGAAGAGCGTCTACGACGCATCCTGGTCGTCTTTCCGGGACAAACTCCGTTACAAAGCGATCGCGCACGGAGCCACGTTCGAGGAAGTCGACGAAAGCGGTTCTACCCAGTCCTGTTCGGCGTGCGGATCGAAAGACAGCACGACGCGGCCGAAAGGTATCGCGGGACTGCGAATAAGAGAGTGGGCCTGCAGTGACAGTGGTGTCGAGCATGATCGTGATATCAACGCTGCGCTGAACATTCTCCGATGCGGACGTGCATCGCCAGGTGTGGGAATCTTCCGCCTTTAGGCGGACGAGGACGTCAATGGGGGGGAACCTCCTGATGCGGCTCGGACGGCGATCGGGTGTCGCGACGTTCGGAGCGGCGCGCATTCTGGCATTGTTTTAGATATATCGCCTATAGTATTTCTCGCATGAAATACTTATTGAATTCCTTATAACGGTATTCAGCCGGGCTGCGGCAGCCGGTCGCGGGTATCGATTCGACCGCGTCGCGTGCCCGTTTGCAGCGGTTTCGGTCGTGTCGACCGAGCCCGGCAGGTACGCGCGCCGTGCATGGTGACCGGTCTCCTGTCGGTCCCGAGCCGCGTTCCGTTCGCAACGATGCTGCCCCGGCGCCCACGAACGCGCAAGCCATTCGCGGGCGGGGTTAACGACTACGACTAGTGGCCGGCGCGGCGAGCGGTGCCGCCCGTGTTTCATGGTAATGTCGTGCGCATCCGGCCTGGCCGGCTTCCGCCATGTGCCGCGCGGTCGCCGCCAGCCATCGCGACATCACGCGACATCGTGTCGAGGTTAACAACCATGGCAGTCAGGGCATCTCTCCTGCACTCCGTTCTCGCCACTCCCCCCTCCGGCAACCACCGTGTGACGGCTACGCTGCGCCCGTCGATGCTCGTTACGCTGTTCGAAGACGTTCGACCGATGGCGCTCTCCGGGCTCGCGAGCGGCTTCGTCGCGGCCGTCGCGCTGATCCGGCTGCGGGAGTTCTGGTGCCTCGCGTGGCTGATCTTCGACGTCGGCCTCCTCGTCGCGCGGCTCTCGATCGCGCGCGCGTACACGGTTCGACGCAACGCCGGCGACGACCGTGCCGAATACTGGGCGATGCGCTATGCGCCCGTGTCGCTCGTCGCGTGCTTCGTGCTCGGCCTCGGCGTGATGGGCTGCGTGCAGGCCGTCGACGTCGAACTCGGCACGCTGTCGGTGATGGTCGCGGGCGGCGTGTTCGGCGGGATCGCGTCGCGCAATGCGGCGCTGCCGCGGCTCGCGATGATGCAGGTCGCGCTCGGCGTGCTGCCGATCGGCGTCGGTGCGCTGCTGGCCCACCGGTCGGGCGCGTGGCTCCTGCTGCCGCCGATCGCGATCTATCTCGCCGCGATGCGTACGGTCGTCCAGCGTCACTATCGCGTGCTCGTCGCGCTGATCGCCGCGCGCCAGCGCAACGCCGAACTCGTCGCGCGCTTCGACGCCGCGCTCACCTACATGCCGCACGGCCTGTGCATGATCGACGGCGAGCGCCGCGTGATCGTCGCGAACCGGCGCACCGCGCACCTGTTCGGCTCGCCGCGCGAGATCATGCTCGATACGCCGCTGCCCGCCGTCGTCGCGGCGCTCGGCGCGGACGACGCGACCGATCCCGGCGGCGCCAGTCTCGCCGCGCAGTGCGAGCGCTGGCTGACCTGCGACGAACCCGCGCCGCTCGACGTCGTGCTCGCCGACGGCCGCCAGCTCGAACTGACGCGCCACCGCGTGCCCGCCGGCAACGCGGTGATCATCGTCGAGGACGTCACAGCGCGCCGCCGGACCGAGCAGCACATCCGGCATCTCGCGCGGCACGATGCGCTGACGGGCTTGCCGAACCGTCATGAACTGCATGCCGAGTTGAAGCGGATGCTCGCGCGCCGGCCGCGCGCGCCGGGCCCCGCGCTCGCCGTCATGTATCTCGACCTCGACGGCTTCAAGGCGATCAACGACCGGTTCGGCCACCAGGCCGGCGACGACGTGCTCACGCAGGTCGCCGTGCGGCTCGGCAAGACGCTGCCGTCCGGCGAGCTGGCGGCCCGCATCGGCGGCGACGAGTTCATCGTCGCCATCGACGACACGACGATGCACGCATGCTCGCTCCTCGCCGCGCGCATCATCCGGCAGATCTCGGCGCCGTACACGCTGTCGATCGGCGAGACGGTGAACCTCGGGATCAGCATCGGCATCGCGCTCGACGACGGGCACGCCTCCCCCGACGAACTGATCCGGCAGGCCGACAGCGCGCTGTACGAAGCGAAGTCGGCCGGCAAGGGAATCTATCGCTTCTATTCGAGCGGCAGCAGCCGGGTCACGCCGGTCACCGCGAACTGACCCGGCTGCACCGCCCGCTTTCCCCGCCTCCGCCTCCTCCCGACGATTCAATTCCGAAACGCTTTGCATGGCCGCACGTGTCGTTGCGCGTTCGCGTGTCACGTGACGTGTTCCGTAACATCGCCGCCCGCCACCCGTCACGTTGGCCGCAGAAGCCGGCACGATCGATGCAGCGCAAGGCTTTTCAAGCCTGGCACTCTTATTGCTCCCTGTCAGGGAAACAGGTTGTCAGGGAGACTCAACATGAATACCGTCGAAGTCCTCAGCCGCAGCGAAACCATCGACGAACTGGACGTGATCGACGGCGAATCGCTGATCCGTCGGCTCGTGTCCGAACGCCGCATGCCGGCCGCACGCGAGGCCCGATGCGTCGACAATCCGCCGCTGACGCTGTACGGCGCATTTCGCCAGGGCATCGCCGATCACGGCGCACGCCGCGGGAATCCGTATCGCGCCGGCAGCCGTTTCTGGGCTCTGTGGGAAGAAGGACGTCTCGAAGCTGAAACATCGGGCCGTTAAGCCGATTGCGCGCGCCGGCCCTGTCGTGGCAAGGGGCCGGCGCGAAACATCGCGCCCGAATGCGGCCGGCCGACCTACCGGCATGCGTTCATCGCTGCAACATCGCACGGGGTCTCGCGTATCGGCTTTGCAACTCGCCGTACCCATGATCCATGCGCGTGCCGGTTGATGGCGTTCGGCGTTGCGCGCGTCGGGCACGGCGCGCGGCGGCCGTTTCCCGATAAGATGGCGAATTCCGTTCATCGAACGATGCCGCCATGACCGCCTCTTCCTCGCACCGCAATCCCATCCACTGCGAAATCGATCTCGACGCACCAGGCAAGCACGCGGGCTACCTGCGGCTGCCGCATTCCGTGCACCGCTCGGCATACGGCTGGCTGCCGATCCCGATCGCGTCGATCCGCAACGGCGACGGCCCGGTCGCGCTCGTGATGGCCGGCAATCACGGCGACGAGTACGAAGGCCAGATCATCGTGTCGCAACTGATGCGCGAGATCGAGCCCGAGATGGTCAGCGGGCAGCTGATCCTGCTGCCGATGGCGAATTTCCCGGCGGCGGACGCAGGCCTGCGCGTGTCGCCGCTCGACGAAGGCAACCTGAACCGCAGCTTCCCCGGCAACCCGACCGGCACGCCGACGCAGATGATCGCCCACTACATCGAGCATGCGCTGCTGTCGCGCGCGCAGTATCTGGTCGACCTGCACTCGGGCGGCAGCTCGCTGCTGTACCAGGGCGGCAACATGCTCGCGATCGATCCGCTCGACGCCGACGAAGCCGCGAAGCTCAACGGGCTGCTGGTCGCGTTCGGGCTGCACAATGCGCTGCTGCACGCACCGAACCCCGTGCATTCGGCGTCGGCCGCGCGCCGGCAGGGTGCGATCTCGATCGTGACCGAACTCGGCGGTGCGGGCATGGCCGACCCGTCGCTGATCCGGATGGGCCGCCATGGGCTGCTGCACTACCTCGGCCATATCGGGCTGCTGCACGGCGCGCTCGTGCCCGATGCGCCGCCCACCGTCACGCGCTTCATGCGGGTCGACGGCGAGCGCCATTTCGTCTACGCGTACGAGCGCGGGCTGTTCGAGCCGCTCGTCGAACTCGGCGACCAGGTGAAGGCCGGCCAACCGGCCGCGTGGGTGCATTTCCCCGATACGCCGCTGCGCGAACCGGTGCTGCACCGCTTCAAGGGCGACGGCGAAGTGGTATGCAAGCGCGTGCCCGCGCAGGTGCAGCGCGGGGATTGTTTGTTTCAACTGGCGGAGTTGTCGACACCGCCGCGTGTCATCGAGTAATGAACGCGACTGAGTCGTTCGGGACATCCTGCCGGCCCCGCCATTTGCAGGACGTTGCCATCACCCGCGCGTATCGACCCAGTTGCGTGCCCAGCGTGCCGAGTGTCGCAGTGCCTGTTTTTCACTCGGGAAGTAATCGAGCGAATAGAACTGGTAACGACCTTCGTCGCATGAGCTATCGGTGCGTTGAAGCAGCAGGTTGGATGAAAAGCGACCGTCGGGCAAGCGATGTGCCGACGGTTGGACGGCATAGCCGTTGTACTGTTGAATTCGTTTGTTTTGCATTTTAATTCTTGATGTTCGCGTGCGCGCGTGCCGTGCGAATGTGCATCGACTCAAAGCCATTGCGAGCTGAATCCGAAGCAGTCGGCACGCGCAAAAAGGCGTTGCGGCCAGAAGCGCAGAGGGAAGTGCAACGAGGCATGTGGCGCTTCGCACGCTGCTGAGTAAACAGGTGCAGCAAAGAGCCGCCGCGCCAGCTTCAGGTGGCAACGCTCCGTGCGGGGGGCGCTGCGACCCGGCGTCCGTCGCGGCAGGCCGGGCCCATCAAACTTACAGCGGCTTGATGTTGGCCGCCTGCAGCCCCTTCGGGCCTTGCTTCGTTTCGAAGCTCACTTTTTGATTTTCAGCGAGCGTCTTGAAGCCATCGGTTTGGATTTCGGAGAAGTGAGCGAAAAGATCGTCACCGCCGTTGTCCGGCGTGATGAAGCCAAAGCCTTTGCTCTCGTTGAACCATTTGACGGTACCGGTATCCATGACGAATCCTTGAGGAAAATTTACGAAGATTTGCTCTGTTGAAGAGCGATCGAAGTGTCAAGGAGGGAGAGGACAACGAATACCGCCGAGGGGCGGGAAATTGATGAACAGCAATCGGACTTCTTGGACTTCGACAACCACACTAACTTCCACGAACGGCAGGGTCAATGGCTATCTTGTAACTGTGTCACCGGGCGATCCGTTTCGAGCGCCGGGCGATACGGTCGGCACCCGCTTCCCGGAACGTTGCCGCGCTCACGCGTCGGTCAAAGAGTTCTCGCATTGCCCGCTCGCTCGCGGAAGTCATGACACATCGCTCGCCACCTGCGAATTTGCAGTTCGCGGCATCGATCAACGTCGGTCGGTACCCGCTCGCGGAGTCGAATACGGCACGCGTTCATTTTGATACGGCAGACGTTCTTGGCGCTACAATTCCAGTTCAATTGCCGCGTGGCAGCTTCCGGTCGGTATCTGCGAATCGAGCGGGTTCAACCCATCATCTGAACGCTCACCACGGCAGGCTGCCGTCGATCCATCGAACACTTTCCCGGAGGTCGTGCAGGCTGCAGCTCGATAGCCAACGCAGGCCCGCACATGAAACGGCCCCCATGAAAATCGACCCCGGCTCCATTCCTTACTATCTCGTCCTGCGCGCCGGCTGGCCGCCCTATGTGCTGAATTCAGACCGTCAAGTGCTCCGCCGCCAGGCGAGTCCGCTATTACTGGCGTTCGCGCGAACTCGCGGAACGATCGCGCATGTCGACGACATCGCATGGAACCTCTTCTCCGATAGCGAGGGCCTGACGGGAGTCGAGCGTCGTGAAACCGGATTCTTTTCGTTGGTCGCCGGAAACGAAACCGAACATCAGTTGCGCTTGCTGACGACCCTCTGACGTCGTCGCCAGGATCGCGCGTGACCATCGTCGATGAAGCGCTCCGCCTGGAAATCCGTCAGGTGCCGGACGGATCGCCGACGCCCCCGGCTGCGCGTGCTTCGCGCCTTGGCAGGCAAGCTCCATTCGCTCAATGGTTTGCAGGTTGTCCGTCCAGGATCCGACCCGGTGCCGCCCCCATTTCCGGCACCAGGACGACCGGGCACCGACCGCTTCGTCGGGAAAGCCATGCGTGTGACGCCAGCGGGATCACGGACGTCATCACATGGACTCGCGACGAGACGACGTCACCAGCGGCCCCTCGCAAGCCGATTCCGCACACCTGTCGCGCCGTGTGCCGGCACGTGCTAGCGCACCACGCGGAATAAATTGGACGCGCAACAAGCGATGCGCGTATGATGGGTTCATCCGAGCGACCATCGGTCCTCTGACTGACTGACCGCCCTCCCTCCATCCGCCCGCTTACTGCATCGCCTCTCCTTCGCGCTGCAACGTTGTCCCCTTCACCCACCGGCCCGCCCGTAACGGGGATACTGGCCGGATGTGTTCGCCCATGCGACTCGTCGTGGCCGAACGCCAGGAGTACGTCATGAGCATGCACGTCTACCGTGGATTCGAGATTTATCCACTGATTTACCCTCACGTGCCGGCGCCGAATGGCTGCCCGCATAACTACGACGCCGGGTTCGACGCGGCAGTCAAGATTTGCCTTCGCGGCACCACCGATACGCTGACACAGAGCCAGACTTTCAGATTGCGCGACACCTCCCCGTTTGACAACGCCGGCGACGCCCGTCGTGCCTCGGTGCGCTATGCCGAGGACATCATCGACGACAATCGCGGCAAACAGGGGTTCTTTTCCAGCGCGCGCTGACGCGATACGTCAGCGCAGCGCAGTTTCGCGATCTTCTGGAGGGCGAAATGATCATCGACGAACTGCTCAATCTGATCAGGCGACACGAGGTCACCTGGATCAACACCGTCATGCCCGCCAGAATCGCCGATTCTGCGATGTGCCATCAACAGGAGCTGCAGATGTTCGTGGCGGTACGTGCGCTATCGATCGGAGCAGGATATTCGGAATTCGAATCCGACGAGATAGCAAGCGCCGTCATGACACGACTCGGCTAACTTTCCGTTCGACCCTTTCCAGACAGGATCTACATGACGACAATTACGTTGAAGCTCAACGAACCGATCGATGTCGCGCTGCGGCGATTCCGGCGTGATATCGAGAAAACAGGGCTGATTCGCGAGTTGCGCAGTCGCACCGGCTATGAAAAGCCCACGACGGAACGCAAGCGAAAAAAAGCCAGCGCCGTTGCCAGGCAGCGCCTGCGGGCGAAGCGTCTGTTGCCTCCCCGAAAAATGTACTAGGAGCGCATCGTGTACAAGATGCCGGCCGACGCGCCTCCGTTTTTCCCGCTGACGAAGTGCGAAGTCGATTTCGATCGGGAGAACGACATGGTGACGCTACTGCCGAGCTTCTATGCATTCGGGTGCGAGTACACCAGCCGCGGGCTTCTGATCGGGCGCAGCGATGCGCTCAAACTGATTGCAGCGATAGAGAAGGCGCTCAGCGTTCAGGGGTGAGCTGACTCCGGCGCAATCGCATGTATCGACGGGCGCAAGATGGTCCATGCGCGTCCGCACCACGTATACGGATTTGCGCGACTTCCTCGGCTACGCGCGAGCGGCTTTCGCCGATCGCCTCACCCCACTCCCGCTGCAAGCCTTCTGACGCTTCCCGCGAAATCCTTATCGAAATTGCTTCGTTCGCCTTTGCCGGCCGCGCCGCTAACGTGTTCAAAACGGCAGCGGCCCGCCATCTGCATCCCAGCAGGATACGCACCGGCCGCCGCCATCACGACAACCGCGTCGCGATAACGGAACAGACCGGACGGGCCGCGTGCCCGCACCCCGCCAGGAACGTCCGCATCGCGCGCCCTTCGCGATGCCCATGGCCACGACCGACCGCATCATCGACACGACGCCGCTCGACGTCCGCGCGCAACCGCTGGTCGACGCGCTGATCGCCGAGTATTCGACCCGTTACCACGCGTATCGGCCCGACAGCCACGCGTCCGCCCGCGAAGAGCTCGCGCGCTACCCGGCCGAACTGTTCGCGCCGCCCGAAGGCGCGTTCGTGCTGCTGCTGCGCGACGGCGAAACGATCGGCGGCGGCGCGTTCAAGCGCTACGACGCGCAGACCGCCGAGCTCAAACGCATCTGGACCCGCTCGGACCTGCGCCGCCAGGGCCTCGCCCGCCTCATCGTCGAGGCGCTCGAACTGCGTGCCGCGCAGCAAGGCTATCGCCGCATCTACCTGACCACCGGTTTTCGCCAGCCCGAGGCATGGGCGCTGTACGACCGCACCGGCTACACGCGGCTGTTCGATTCGTCCGTCGACCCGGAAGCGTATTTCCACCTGCGGTTCGGCAAGGATCTCGCCGATCCGTCGCGCACGTCGACGCTGGCCGACCTGTGGGCGCCCGTGCCCGAACCGGTGCTGTCGCGCTGACCGCGACTGCCCCCCAGCCTCCCTCCGATTTCCGCTTGCCACCACAGGACGCTTTCATGCAACGAGCCGTACCGCTTTCTTCCCGTGCCGCGCGCACGCTGGCCGCCGCGCTGATCGGACTGACCGCGTTCGCCGCCGCCGCGGCCGCCGCCACGTTCGACCTGAGCCCCGAGCAACGTGGTCGCCCGCGCGGCGTGGCCGACGCGGCCGTCGAGCGCGCCGTGCCCGCGTCGTTCAAGTTCGCCGAACCCGGCACGCTGACGATCGGCGTTGCGCCGAGCCTGCCGCCGATCAGCTCGTATGCGACCGACGCGCGCACGGTGATCGGCTTCGACGCCGACGTCGGCCAGCTCGTGTCCGACAGCCTCGGCCGCAAGCTGAAGATCGTCGCGCTCGCGTGGGCCGACTGGCCGCTCGCACTCGAATCCGGGAAAGTCGACGCGGTGATCTCGAACGTCACCGTCACCGAGGAGCGCAAGCAGAAGTTCGATTTCTCGACCTACCGCAAGGATCAGGTCGGCTTCTACGTGCGCAACGACAGCAAGATCCAGGCGATCCGCGAGCCGAAGGATGTCGCGGGGCTGCGTGTCGTGACCGACGCCGGCACCAACCAGGAAAAGATCCTGCTCGCGTGGGATCGCGAGAACGTCGCGCACGGGCTGAAACCCGTGCAGATCCAGTACTACGACGACCAGGCGATGCGCATCGTCGCCGTGCAGTCGGGCCGCGCCGATGCGGTGTTCAGCGTGAACTCGGTGCTCGCGTACCAGAGCGCGCAGCAAGGCAAGACGCGCCTCGTCGGCGCGATCAGCGGCGGCTGGCCGCGCACGGCCGACATCGCGATCGCGACTCGCCGCGGCAGCGGGCTCGCCGATCCGCTCACCGTCGCGCTGAACGGGCTGATCAGGAACGGCCGCTACCAGCAGGTGCTCGACCGCTGGAACCTCGCATCGGAAGCGATCGACCAGTCGCGCACGAATCCGCCGGGGCTGCCGAAGAGCTGAACGCCGCGCACGCTCACCGTCCATTCACGCTCACGCAGGAACGCCGCCCACCATGTCTTATTCGCTTTCGTTGCTGGACAAGAGTCCGATCGCCGACGGCGCGAACGCCGCCGACGCGCTGCGCTTCACCACGACGCTCGCGCAGCGCGCCGAACAGCTCGCCTACGAGCGCTTCTGGGTCGCCGAACATCACGGCACGCCGGCCTTTGCAAGCTCGGCGCCGGAGATCGTCGTCGCGCACCTGCTCGCGCACACGTCGCGCATCCGCGTCGGCTCGGGCGGCGTGATGCTGCAGCACTACAGCCCCTTCAAGGTCGCCGAAACCTTCAAGGTGCTGGCCGCGCTCGCGCCGGGCCGCGTCGATCTCGGCATCGGCAAGGCGCCCGGCGGGTTGCCGCTGACCACGCGCGCGCTGCAGTGGTTCCACGACAAGGCGCGCAAGCCGGACTTCGCGGGTCAGTTGGCGGAGCTCGACGCGTTTCTCGGCTGGGGCGTCGCCGAGGATCACCCGCTCGCCGGTGCCGTCGCGCTGCCCGTGCCGCCGCAGGCGCCCGAACGCATCCTGCTCGGCGGCTCACCGGACAGCGGCGCGCTCGCCGCGCGCAACGGCTGGCGCTTCTGCTACGCCGGGCATTTCAACGGCGACGACGCGAACCTCGAACGCTCGCTGGACGCGTACCGCAGCGCGGGCGGCACCCGTCCGCTGGTCGCGCTGTACGCGGTGGCCGCGCCGACGCGCGACGAGGCCGAGCAGCTGATCGGGCCGCTGAAGATCTTCAAGCTGCAGCTCGCGGGCGGCCAGAGCTTCAATCTCGCCAGCGCGCAGGCGGCCGCCGAATTCGCGCGGCAGAGCGGCGCGTCCGACTACCGGATCGACGAGTTGCGCCCGACGGTGCTGGCCGATACGCCCGAGCGCATCCACCGCGCGCTCGATGCACTGAGCCGGCGGCTCGACGTCGATGCGTTCGTGATCGATTCGCCCGTGACCGACTACGCGGCGCGGCTCGCATCGGTTGAATGGCTCGGCGGCGCGCTGTCGGCCACGCCGTTGCAGGCGACCCTCGCGGCCGACCGCTCCCTTTCCCCTGACCAGAACGCGTGACGCTCCCATGACGACCCGACGATCGATCCCCTTCGGCCTGATGCTGCAAGGCGCAGGCAGCCACATGAACGCATGGCGGCACCCGAGCAACCCGCCGGACGCGAGCATCAACCTCGATTTCGCGATCGGCATCGCGCGCAAGGCGGAAGCCGCCGGCATCGCGTTCGCGTTCGTCGCCGACGGCCTCTACATCAACGAGAAGTCGATCCCGCACTTCCTGAACCGCTTCGAGCCACTGACCGTGCTGTCGGCGCTAGCGGTCGCGACGAAGAAGATCGGGCTCGCGGGCACGATCTCGACGTCGTACAGCGAGCCGTTCACGGTCGCGCGCCAGCTCGCGTCACTCGATGCGATCAGCGGCGGGCGCGCGGGCTGGAACGTCGTGACGACGCCGCTCGAAGGCACCGCAAAGAATTTCGGCAAGGCGCATCCCGATCACGAACTGCGCTACGAGATCGCCGACGAATACCTCGACGTCGTGCAGGGCCTGTGGGACAGCTGGGACGACGACGCCTTCGTGCGCGACCGCGCGACCGGCCGCTTCTTCGACCGCGACAAGCTCCACACGCTCGACCACCACGGCCGCTTCTTCCAGGTCGCGGGCCCGCTCAACATCCAGCGCTCGCCGCAGGGGCAGCCGGTGATCTTCCAGGCCGGTTCGTCGGACACCGGCATCGGGCTCGCGGGCAAGTATGCGGATGCCGTGTTCACGCATTCGCCGTCGCTCGACGAAACGGCCGCGTTCACGCGGCGCGTGAAGCAGAGCGCGATCGAGCACGGCCGGCAAGGCAGCGACGTGAAGATCTTCCCCGGCATCGGGCCGATCGTCGGCCGCACCGCGGCCGAGGCCGAGGACAAATACCAGGCGATCCGCAACCTGCTGACGATCGACGAGGCGCTCGCGTATCTCGGCCGCTATTTCGATCACCACGATTTCACGCAGTACGCGCTCGATGCGCCGTTCCCGGAACTCGGCGAGCTCGGCCGCAACAGCTTCCGCTCGACCACCGACCGGATCAAGGCCGACGCGAAACAGAAAGGCCTGTCGCTGCGCGAGACGGCGCTCGCGGTCGCCACGCCGCGCCCGAACTTCATCGGCACGGCCGAGCACGTCGCCGACGAGCTGATCCGCTGGCACGACGCGGGCGCGGGCGACGGCTTCATCCTCGGCTTCGCGGTGCAGGCACAGGGCGTCGAGGATTTCGTCGAACTCGTGATTCCGGTGCTCGAGGCGCGCGGCCGCTACAGCCGCGACCTGCCCGGTGCGACGCTGCGCGACCACCTCGGGCTGCCGCGCAAGGCCAGCCGCCACGCGGCGCCTGGCGCGTCGCACGAAACGGCGGCCGAAGCGCACGCCTGACACCCGCCGCCGCGCCGCCCGTGCGCGGCGCGCCCGCCCGACCGATTCGAGGATTTCCACCGACATGAGCGACACGACCCACCTCGGCGGCGCGCTGCCGCCGCTCTCTTCCCCCGGCGCGCGCGACGCCGGCACGCGTTTCCGGATCGTGCCCGCGCGCCACCGGTCGCGCACGGCCGGCACCGTGCTCGCCGTCGCGCTGATCGCGATCGTCCTGCATTCGATTCTCGGCAACCCGCAATGGGGCTGGCCGGTGTTCGCCGAATGGTTCCTGTCGCCGCCGGTGCTGTCGGGGCTCGCGCGCACGCTGGTGCTGACGCTGCTCGGCGCGGTGTTCGGCCTCGTGCTCGGCGCGTTCGTCGCGCTGGCCCGGCTGTCGCGTTCGCGGCTGCTGTCGGCGAGCGCGTGGACCTTCGTGTGGCTGTTCCGCTCGATTCCGCTGATCGTGCTGCTGCTGATCCTGAACAATCTCGGCTACCTGTACGAGCATGTCCGGCTCGGCGTGCCGTTCACCGACATCGTCTGGTTCGACACGCCGACGACCGACCTGATCAGCCCGTTCCTCGCGGCCGTGCTCGGCCTCACGCTGCACCACGCGGCGTTTTCCGCGGAGGTGATTCGCGGCGGCATTCTCGCGGTCGACCAGGGCCAGCTCGAAGCGGCCGCCGCGCTCGGGCTGCCGCGCGGCCGCCAGACCACGCGGATCGTGCTGCCGCAGGCGATGCGCGCGATCCTGCCGACCGCGTTCAACGACCTGATCATGCTCGCGAAAGGCACGTCGATGGTCTACGTGCTCGCGATGCCCGAGCTGTTCTACACGGTGCAGGTGATCTATCGCCGCAATCTCGAAGTGATTCCGCTGCTGATGGTCGCCACCGTCTGGTACCTGATCATCCTGACCGTGCTGTCGGCCATCCAGGTGCAGGTCGAGCGGCACTATGCGCGCGGGGCGCTGCGCAACCCGCCGCCGTCCGTCATCACGTTCGCACTTGCGCGCCTCGGCGTGCTGTGGCGGCGTGTCGCGTCCCGTCACGCGGCATCGGTCGCGCAGGCTCACGGCGATAGCGACGCGGCGACCGCCGTCGCACCGCGCGCCGGCGGCGAAGTGGCCGTGCATGGCGTGTCGAAGCAGTTCGGCATGCAGCGCGTGCTCGACAACGTGTCGTTCGTCGCGCCGCGCGGCAGCGTGACCGCGATCGTCGGGCCGTCGGGCTCGGGCAAGTCGACGCTGCTGCGCACGATCAACCATCTCGAACGCGTCGACGACGGCTTCATCGACATCGACGGCGAACTGATCGGCTATCGCCGCGACGGCGACGTGCTCTACGAGTTGAAGGAGCGCGACGTGCTGACGCGGCGCACGGCCGTCGGGATGGTGTTCCAGAACTTCAACCTGTTCCCGCACCTGACCGTGCTCGAGAACCTGGTCGAAGCGCCGGTCGTCGTCGGCGGCATCACGCGCGACGCCGCCGAACGCATCGCCCGCACGCTGCTCGCGCGTGTGGGCCTCGCGGACAAGGCCGATGCGTATCCGCGTCAGTTGTCCGGCGGCCAGCAGCAGCGCGTCGCGATCGCGCGGGCGCTCGCGCTGCGCCCGAAGGTGCTGCTGTTCGACGAGCCGACGTCGGCGCTCGATCCCGAGCTCGTCAACGAGGTGCTCGACGTGATCAAGGAACTCGCGCGTTCGGGCACGACGCTCGTGATCGTCACGCACGAAATCGGCTTCGCGCGCGAAGTCGCGGACAACGTGCTGTTCATGGAGCGCGGGCGCATCGTCGAAGCCGGGCCGCCAGCCGTCGTGCTCGACGCGCCGTCGCATCCGCGTACGCGTGCGTTCCTGTCGCGGGTGCTGTGATGCGCGCCGCTCCCGACCTGCGAGGTGCCGCACGATGACCGACCGACGCCAGTTCATGACCGCCGCGCTGGTCGCGGCAGCGGGCCTGCCGTGGCACGCGGCGCACGCGGCCGCCGCGACGGCCGACCTCGATCCGCGCCAGGCCGGCCGCCCGCGCGCGCAACCCGACGACGCGGCGATCCGTGCGGCAGCCGGCTACCGCTGGGTACGCGACGGCGCGTTCACGGTCGCGATTTCACCGCATGCGCCGCCCGTGTCGACCTACGCGACCGACGCACGCACCGTGGTCGGTGCCGATCCCGACTATGCGCAGCTCGTCGCCGACGCACTCGGCCGCACGCTCGTGCTGCTGCCGATCGCGTGGGCCGACTGGCCGCTCGGGCTGACGTCCGGCAAATACGACGCGGTGATCTCGAACGTCGGCGTGACCGAGAAACGCAAGGAGAAGTTCGATTTCACGACCTACCGGCTCGGGCTGCACGGCTTCTACGTGCGCACCGGCAGCCCGATCGCGAAGCTCGCCGAGCCGAAGGATATCGCCGGCCTGCGCATCATCACCGGCGCGGGGACGAGCCAGGAGCGCATCCTGCTCGAGTGGAACAAGCGCAACGTGGCGCAGGGGCTGAAGCCGGCCGAGCTGCTCTATTTCGACGACGATGCGGCGTCGCGCGTCGCGCTGCTGTCGGGCCGCGCCGATGCGGAGCTGAACCCGAACGCGTCGCTCGCCTACGAGGCCGCGCGCACGGGCAAGATCCGCCGCGTCGGCGTCGTCAATGCGGGCTGGCCGGCCAATGCCGACGTGGCGATCGCGACGCGGCGCGGCAGCGGGCTCGCGCCCGCGCTGACGCTGGCGACGAACGCGCTGATCGGCAGCGGCCGCTACGGGCAGGCGCTCGCGCGCTGGGGTTTGCAGAGTGAAGCGATCGCGCGTGCGGAAACCAATCCGCCGGGGTTGCCGTCGTTTTGAAGGCGTCGATCGGGCGATGCCCGACATGACATCGCCCCGGCATTCCATGATGGCAATGCCGGGGCGCGTCGAAGCGACATCGTTGGCAGTAGCAGCCTACGCCGTCACCGCTGCGTGATACCGGTCAAGCTCCGCGACCTGCGCATGAATCGCCGGAATCAGGTCGCGCCCGTAATCGAGCGCATCGTCCAGCGGATCGAACCCGCGAATCAGGAACGTCGACACACCGAGGCGGTAATACGCGCCGAGCGCCCGCGCGACCTGTTCCGGCGTGCCGACCAGCGCGGTCGAATTCCAGCGCGCGCCGGTCAGGTTCGCGACACCCATCCACAGCCGCTCGTCGAGCACGTCGCCCTGCGCGGCCGCCGCCATCAGCCGTTGCGAACCCGCGTTCTGCGGCGCGTGGCCGGCGATCGGCTGGCCGTTCGCGAGCCGCGCCGCGCGCACGCGCTCGCGGATCGCCTCGGCCTTCTCCCATGCGGCAGCCTCGGTATCGGCGACGATCGGCCGGAACGACACGCTGATGCGCGGCACACGCCCGAATGGCACAGCGGCTTCACGAACGCGAGCGATCTGCTCGCGCACCGACGCGAGCGGCTCGCCCCACGTCATGTAGACATCGGCATGCTCTCCCGCGACCGCCAGCGCGGCCGGCGACGACCCGCCGAAATAGATCGGCACGTGCGGCCGCTGCGCGCCCTTCACGAGCGGCGACGCACCGCGCAGCCGGTAGAACGCGCCCTCGTGATCGACCGGCGCGTCGGCCTGCCAGATCCGTTTCAGCACGTCGAGATATTCGCCGGTGCGGCGGTAGCGCGCATCGTGCGGCACGAAATCGCCGTCGCGCTGCAGGTCCGCATCGTCGCCGCCCGATACGACGTTCAGTGCAAGCCGGCCGCCGCTGAATACGTCTAGCGTCGCGATCTGCCGCGCGGCGGCCGACGGCACGATCACGCCGGGCCGGTGCGCGAGCAGGATGCGGATGCGTTCGGTCGCGGCGGCCGCGAACGACGCGACGATGAAACCGTCCGCCGCGTTGCTGAAATGGCCGACCAGGATCTGGTCGAAGCCGGCGGCCTCGTGCGCCTGCGCGAAGCGGCGCACGTAGTCGGGCTGGACGGCCGCGCCGCCCGGTACGTCGACCTCCGCGCCGGGTGTCGCGGTGATCATGCCGATGATGTCGACTGGCATGTCGGGGGGTCCTTGGGGTACTTGATCGGGAATCGGGATGACAACCGCACGCTTACTGCGCGGCGGCCGTCTTCTGCGCGGGCGCCGCGAACGCGCCTGCATACGAGCGGTCGAGCAGCTTCGACGTGTCGTACGCCGCCGGAATCACGCCGGCCTTGTGCAGGAAATCGGCCGTGTTCTGCGCATCCTTCGCGGCCGTCTCGTCGACCGGGCCGACGCGCTGCTTCGCATTGTTGAGCCAGCGGTACGCGACGTCGGGTTCGAGCTTCGCACGCTTCGCCCACAGGTCCGCGTACTCGCGCGGGTGGCTGTCGACCCACTGGCGCGCGGCAACGACGCGTCGCAGGAAATCGGTGATCTCGGCGCGCTTGCCGGAGGCGGCCTGCTCGTTCGCCGCGACGAAGCTCAGCGCCGGCATCAGCCCCTGCGCGGTCGTCACGGGCCGCGCCCCTTGCCGCAACGCGAGCGTGCTGACGAACGGCTCCCACAGCGACACGGCGTCGACCGAGCCGTTCGCGAGCGCGTTGGTCGCATCGATCGGCATCAGGTACGCGTACTTGACCGAATCCGCGCGCAAGCCCGCGTGTTCGAGCGCGCGCAGCACGAGCTGCTGGCTCCACGCGCCGCGCCATACGGCGATGGTCTTGCCTTGCAGGTCGGCCACGGTGCGCACCGGCGAATCCTTCGGTACGAGAATCGCGACGCCGTCGAGGCTCTGCCGCGACACGGCGACGACCTTCACCGGCGCACCGCGCGCAGCCAGCGTGAGCAGCGCGGAATCGCCGAGGAAACCGACGTCGATCGCATTGCCGTTCAGCGATTCGGCAACGGGCGCCGCGGCCTGGAAATGTTTCCACTCGATCGTGTAAGGCAGGTCCTTGAGCACGCCGGACGCCTCCATCGACGCCTGGATGTTGAAGTAGTTCTGTTCACCGACGCGCAGCGTGACGGTGTCCTTGGCAAAGCCCGGCTGCGCGGCAAGCGCCAGCAAGAGTGCCGTAACGATTCGGCTCAGCAACGTGATCTCCCGGAAGGTTGGCGGACGGCCGTGCGAGGGCGGCGCCCTTTGCTCCGCCGTGCGCGACGGCCGGCGGAACGGATGGAACCGCTGAAGATACGTCGATCTTCATCATGAAACAAACGCAATATTCTTCTATCCAAAGATGCAAATGTTTTATGGAGCGGCAGGCGTCGCCGGATGCCGCCGGTCGCGCTCACGGGAACCCGGTTCGAATGAATCCTCGACGGATATTTCGCGCACGAAATAAATCACGAACTATATTTCGCATACGAAATAACTGCCTGGAACGAGGATGGCCATGACCTCCCAACCCATCGAGTTTTCCGCCGCCGACGGCTACGCGCTGCACGGCACGCTGTGGTCGCCGGACGCGCCGCCGCGCGCGCTGGTGCTGATCCATCCGGCAACGGCCGTGCCGGAGCGGCTGTATGCGGGCTTCGCACGCTTCCTGACCGAACGCGGCTTCGCGGCGCTCACCTACAACTATCGCGGCATCGGCGCGTCTCGCCCCGCGCGCCTGGGCGCGTTGAAGGCCCGCATGCGCGACTGGATGGAACTCGACGTGGGCGCCGCGACCGCGTGGGCGCGGCAGGCGTACGAAGGGTTGCCGCTGCTGGCGGTCGGGCATAGCGTGGGCGGGCATGCGATCGGGCTGTCCGCCGCGACGCCGCACCTGCGCGCGGCCGTGCTGGTCGCCGCGCATGCGGGCAGCACGCGGCTGATCACGCAGGCGGCCGAACGCCTGAAGGTGCGGCTGATCCTGCGTGTGCTCGGGCCGCTGATGTCGGCGCTGCTCGGCTACGTGCCCGGCAAGCGGCTCGGGCTCGGCGAGGACATGCCGGCCGGCGTGTTCCGTGAATGGAGCCGCTGGACGACGCTGCCGCACTATTTCTTCGACGACCCGACACTCGGCGCGGCCGAGCGTTACGCGAAACAGCAGTTGCCGATCCTCGCGCTCGGCTTCGACGACGACCCGTGGGCGAACCCGCCTGCGATCGGGCTGCTGGTAAGCTATCTGACCCGCGCGTCGGTCGAACGCCGCCAGATCGATCCGCGCGCGGCGGGCAGCGGCCCGGTCGGGCACATGGGCTTCTTCCGCAGCCGCCCCGGCACCGTGCTGTGGCCCGACGTGGCCGACTGGCTCGCGCAGGCGCTCGACACGCCGCGCGCCGCGGGCCGCCCCTCCCTTTCCATTGCAGCCGGGAACCCAGCTTGAGCGAAGACCGACGACTGTTTTTCATGTTGAACATCGGCCAGCGGCGCGTGCAGCGCTGGATCGACCGCAAGGCGGAGACCGAGACGCGCGCGAGCGCCGCGCAGGCCGGCGCGCTGTTCTGTCTCGCGAAGCAGGATGGCGCGCTGATCGGTGAAGTCGGCGCCGCGCTGCAGCTTGCGCCGTCCGCGATGACGGGGCTTGCCGACCGGATGGCGAAGGCCGGCCTCATTACGCGCCACGCCGATTCCGACGACGGCCGCGCGACGCGCCTGTACCTGACCGACGAAGGCCACGCGGCACTCAAACGTGCGCGCGTGCTGCTGCGCGAACTCAACGGCAAGCTGTGCGACGGGTTTTCCGACGACGAACTCGATGTCGTCGCGCGCTGGCTGCATGCGCTGCAGGAGCGGTTTCCGGCGGAGCGCTGAGCGGCCCATTCCGGCATCGCCACCGGCACTCACCAGCCCCATCGAAAGCGATTCCGATTCGCATTTTCGATTCGATTTTCATGCCGCCTCGACGGCATTTTTTGCGTGCCCGCCGCCCTCTGTCGGCAACGCTTTCCGGCTACGCACTGTTACAAAAAACTGCCTGCCGGGCAGCATTTGAATCGCCTACATTGCAATCCACCTCGACGCATTCGTCGCCTCCCCGGGCAAGTCTTCCCGTCCGGTCGACATCGCAGACACACCCGACAAGCAATGAAAATGAAAAGGAGTCTTAACCGAAGTGCTGGCGGCATCCAGCATACGCGGATTGCGATGACCGAAGCGGCATCCTGAACGACACGTATCGGCCTGATGCGCGGCAGACGACGCCGCGCGCCGGATCGCGCTGCCGCGTCGTGCCGCACCATCGCACCCGCACGTCACCGAGGAGCAGTCCATGCGACGCATGATCGTGTCCCACTCGCTTGTCACCCGCCTGTCCGCCGCGATGGCGATGGCCGCCGCTGCCGCGGCGCACGCCGATCCCGTCGTCGTGTCCGGCCCGAGCCCGTTCGCCGCCTGCACCATCGGCGGCCCCGGCACCAACTACGTGAACGCCGAAGTCGAGCCGTGGCTATCGGTCAACCCTGCCAACCCGATGAACATGATCGGCGTGTGGCAGCAGGACCGCTGGTCGAACGGCGGCGCCCACGGGCTCGTCGCCGGCTACACGTTCGACGGCGGCGCGACCTGGGCGCGCACGCCGCAGCCGTTCAGCGCTTGCGCGCCCGGCGGGCTCAAGTACGAACGCGCGTCCGATCCGTGGGTCTCGTTCGGGCCGGACGGTACCGCGTACTCGGTGTCGATCTCGTTCAACCAGTCGAACAACAGCAATGCGGTTGCCGCGTCGGTTTCGACCGACGGCGGGCAGACCTGGAGCAGCCCCGCGGTGCTGATCGCGAACGACGAGCCGACGACGCAGTTCTTCAACGACAAGGAATCGGTGACCGCGAACCCGGTAAAGGCCGGCACGGCGTATGCGGTATGGGACCGCCTCGAGCTGCCGAACGGCAACCCATATGCGAACCTGCACACGAAGGCGTACCGCGGCCCGACGCTGTTTTCGAAGACGACCGACGGCGGCAAGACGTGGAGCGCCCCGAAAGTGATCGTCAACGTGCCTTCACGCCAGCAGACGATCGGCAACCAGATCGTCGTCGATCCGAAGAGCGGCACGCTCTATGATTTCTTCGACCTGATCCAGCCACCGTTCAGCAAGGCGGCCGGCAAGGTCGCGTTCATCAAGTCGACCGACGACGGCGCAACGTGGACGAAACCGCAGGTGATCGCCGGCCTGCAGACGGTCGGCGTCACGGATCCGGTCACCGGCGAACCGGTGCGCACCGGCGACATCATTCCGGAACCCGCGATCGATCCCGCGTCGGGGCAGCTGTACGTCGTGTGGCAGGACAGCCGCTTCAACGGCGGCACGTACGACGAGATCGCGGTATCGACGTCGAAGGACGGCGGCGCGACCTGGAGCGCGCCACAACAGTTGAACACGCCGACCGGACGCCCTGCGTTCAATCCGTCGGTGCGCGTCGACAACACGGGGGCCGTGATGGTCACGTACTACGACTTCCGCGACCTGCAGGCCGGCAACACCACGACACTGCCGACCGGCTTCTGGCGCAAGATCTCGCATGACGGCGGCACGACGTTCGGCGACGAGCGGCGTGTCGGCGGCCCGTTCGACATGAAGCTCGCACCCAATGCCGAAGGTTTCTTCATCGGCGACTACCAGGGGCTCGACGTGCTTCCGTCATCGTCGTTCCATCCGTTCTTCGTCCAGACCAACGCGGGCAACCTGACGAACCGCACCGACGTGTTCTTCGCACCATGACGCTTGCATGACCGCCACGCCGCCGCACGACGCGATTCGTCGCGCGGCGGCGTGTGCGCGCTCACGGCATCAATGCATGTCGGTCAGCACGATGCGCCCGTCGACCTTGCCTTCGCGCAGCTTCGCGAACACGTCGTTGATGTTGCCGAGCCGGTCGCGATGGATATGCGCGCGCACCAGGCCATCGGCCGCGAAGTCGAGCGATTCCTGCAGGTCGCGCCGCGTACCGACGATCGACCCGCGCACGGTGATGCCGTTCAGCACGGTCGAGAAAATCGGCAACGGGAAATCGCCCGGCGGCAAGCCGTTGAGCGCCACCGTGCCGCCGCGCCGCACCATCCCGAGTGCCTGCGCGAACGCGCTGCGCGACACGGCCGTAACGAGCACGCCGTGCGCACCGCCGATCTCCTTCTGGATCACCTTGGCCGGATCGTCGGTCGACGCGTCGATCGTCAGTTCCGCGCCGAGCTGCCGCGCCAGCGCGAGCTTGTCGGGTGAGATGTCGATGGCCGCGACGTGCAGGCCCATTGCGCGCGCATACTGCACGGCCACGTGCCCGAGGCCGCCGATGCCGGAGATCGCGAGCCACTGGCCCGGGCGCGTATCGGTCACGCGAATGCCCTTGTAGACGGTGACACCCGCACACAGGATCGGCGCGATCTCGTCGAACGCAACCTGCGCGGGCAAATGGCCGACGTAGTCGGGATCGGCCAGCACGTATTCCGCGTAGCTGCCGTTCACCGAATAGCCGGTGTTCTGCTGGCCGTGGCACAGCGTTTCCCAGCCCGTGTGGCAGTACTCGCAATGGCCGCAGGCCGTGTAGAGCCACGGCACGCCCACGCGATCGCCCTCGCGCACGTGCGTGACGCCCGCCCCGACCGCCGCGACGATGCCCACGCCTTCATGCCCCGGAATGAACGGCAACGCCGGCTTGACCGGCCAGTCGCCATCGGCTGCGTGCAGGTCGGTATGGCACACGCCCGTCGCCTTGATGTTGACGAGGATCTGGCCGGGCCCCGGTGTCGGCACAGGTACTTCCTCGATGCGCAGCGGTTCGCCGAATGCGTGCACGACGGCCGCTTTCATGGTTTGGGTCATAGGTCGCTCCTGCCTGGTCGAAGAGCGATCCAGTATCCGGTTTCGGAATCGAACGACGTTGATACGTATCAACACGCGCGGCAATGCACAGCAATGGCCACCGCTACAAGCCGTCGCACCGTCGCGCGACGCGGAATCGCACTGCGTCCTGACTCATGAGCGGAGGTCCGCGCCCGCCGTATCGATCGGCGCAGGGCTGCGTCCGGCGGGCAGCTTCGACGGACACCGAACGCTGGCAACACGCATCTGGCCGGCGCATCGGCAACGCGTCGGCGTGCGCATCGCGTCATCCGGTTCAGGCGATCGCTCCGAACACCGCGCAGACGATTTCCGCTCCCGCCACCGTTCCCCCCATTCGACAGAAACCCGACAGGATCCCGCCATCCGGCTTGGATTTTGAAATGATATAACATATCATTTCGCGTGCTCGTCTGCCTGACGCCGTTCCACTTTGGGTGGCCGAGCCTCGCCGAGCCATGTTCCAACGGGTCACTGCGCGTCGCAGACGCAACAATATATCGTATCCAGCCGTGACCTGCATCGCTCGTTATCCGATCCGATTCCAACCGATTCACCGACCATGCGCGACCTCCCTCGTCTACCGCTTCGCCCGCTCTCGTCCCTTTCGCTGATGCTGTTCGCCGCCGTCGCGCACGCGCAGACCGAACCGCCCGCCGTATCCGGCACGCCGCCGACCACCACGCTCGCCCCGATCTTCGTGACCGCGAACCCGCTCGGCGACAACGAACTGATCGCACCGACCGCCCAGCTTTCCGGCGATGCGCTGACGCGCCGCCAGGCCGATTCGCTCGGCGAAACGCTGAACGGGCTGCCCGGCGTGTCGACCACCACCTACGGACCGATGGTCGGCCGCCCGATCATCCGCGGGATGGATGGCGACCGGATCCGGCTGCTGCAGAACGGCGTCGCGGCGTACGACGCGTCGTCGCTGTCGTACGACCACGCGGTGCCGCAGGACCCGCTGTCGATCGAACGCGTCGAGATCGTGCGCGGCCCGGCTGCGCTGCTGTATGGCGGCAATGCGGTGGGCGGTGTGGTCAACACGATCGACAACCGGATTCCGCGCGAAGCGATCCAGGGCGTGACGGGTGCGCTCGACGCGCGCTACGGCGGCGCGAATTCCGTGCGCGCGGGCGCCGCACAGGTCGAAGGCGGCAACGGCCGCTTCGCGTTCCACGTCGATGCGTTCGACCGCGAGACGAGCAAGCTGCGGATTCCCGGCTACGCGCGCAGCAGCCAACAACGCGCGATCGACGGCCCCGACACGCCGCAGCCGTACGGCAACGTACCGAACAGCGACGGCCGCGTGCACGGCGGCGCGGTCGGCGCGTCGTACACGTGGGCGGACGGCTTCGCGGGCCTGTCGTACAGCGGCTACGAATCGAACTACGGCTCCGTCGCGGAAAGCGACGTGCGGCTGCGGATGCGCCAGGAGCGCCTCGCGCTCGCGTCCGAGGTGCGCAACCTGAGCGGGCCGTTCACGAAGCTGAAATTCGACTTCGCGTACACCGACTACCGCCACAAGGAGGTCAACAACGGCGAAACCGCGACCACCTTCCGCAATCGCGGCTACGAGGCGCGCATCGAAGCGCAGCATCGCAAGATCGGCCCGTTCGAAGGCGCGATCGGCGTGCAGTTCGGCCAGAACACGTTCTCCGCGCTCGGCGACGAATTGCTCGTGCCGTCCACGCGCACCAACAGCGTCGCGCTGTTCGGCCTCGAGGAATGGCAGGTCGTCCCCGCGCTCAAGCTGAGCCTCGGCGGCCGCTTCGAGCACGTGAAGGTCGATCCCGATCCGGCCGGCGTCGAGAAATTCGCGGGGGCGCAGCCGCGCGAATTCAACGCGGGCAGCCTGTCGGCCGGCGCACTGTTCTCGCTGACGCCCGTGTGGTCGGTGGCGGCCAACGTCGCATACACCGAACGCGCGCCGACCTTCTACGAGCTGTATTCGAACGGCCCGCACGATGCGACCGGCCAGTTCCTGATCGGCAACCCGAACGCGTCGAAGGAAAAGGCGGTGTCGACCGACCTGTCGCTGCGCTATGCGAGCGGGCCGAACCGCGGCAGCGTCGGCGTGTTCTACAACCGCTTCTCGAACTACCTGACCGAGTACAACACGGGCCGCGTCGTGAACGGCGACGACGAGCCCGTCGCGCCCGGCACCGACGGTGCGCTGAACGAAGCGATCTATCGCGGCGTGCGCGCCGAGTTCTACGGCATCGAGCTGGACGGCAAGTGGCGCGCCTTCTCGCGGCGCGGCCACACGGTCGATCTCGAACTGACGGCCGACTACACGCATGCGCGCAACGTCGACACGGGCCAGCCACTGCCGCGCATTGCGCCGCTGCGCGCAACGCTCGCGGCCGACTACGGTTACGGCCCGTTCGGTGCGCGCGCGCAGGTCACGCACGCGTGGTCGCAGCATCGCGTGCCCGACAACGATTTCTCGACGGACGGCTACACGTCGCTCGGCGTGATGCTGACGTACAAGTTCCGCATGGGCGCGACGCACTGGCTCGCGTACCTGCGCGGCGACAACCTGACGAACCAGGAGATCCGCTACTCGACGTCGGTCGTGCGCGGCTTCGCACCGGAAGGCGGCCGCAGCGTGATGGCCGGATTGCGCACCACGTTCTGACCCTCTCATGGTCCGCGGCGCCCGCCGCGGGCCTCGTTCCGGCGCACCCCCTGCGCCGCGAATTTCCGTTGATCAGCCATTACCGCCAATCGCGTCGGCATTCGCCGACAACGCGCACGGGTTCCCTCCCCAATTGAATCCAAACTAAATCCCGATATTCATCCATAAATCGAAAAGAATTCATCATACAAATATTAGCAAAACGAAGACTATTGTTTCACCCACGAAAACCGGTTTCAAATTCCACGTATAAACCTTTTAATTACGGGCACTCCGCCGATTCTTGATCAAAATCAAGAGTTCCCGCCCAGCAACGATCCCAGCGCTAAAAAAACTAATATCAGGGTTTTCGAAGGGTAAAGAAACATCCCGCATACCCGTTAATTCCGGCACGAGCCCGTATCTGGTCGAACAATAAATCCAATTCGTCAACCACACGCACAGAGGCACACTGTGAAAATCGCCAGAATGAGCATCAAAACAAAACTCCTTGGCGGCTTCGGCCTGCTCGCCGCGGTCGTCGTGATCGTGTCGGGCATGGGACTCAAGGCGCTATCCGCTACGAACGCCGAGTTTTCCCGCTACATGAACGGCATCAATGCGCGGGCGGCCGTTTCCGCGCAAATCCGCACCGCGGTCGACCGGCGCGCGATCGCCGCGCGCAATCTCGTGCTCGTGACCAAACCGTCCGACCTCGAGCTCGAACTGGCCGAGGTGAACCAGGCGCACAAGGACGTGCAGGAGCACCTCGCGAAGCTCAAGGACCTGATGGCGAACGCGACCGATACCTCCGATCGCGCGCGTGAACTGGTGGCCGACATCGTGCGCATCGAAACCCGCTACGGGCCTGTCGCGCTGCGCATCGTCGGGCTCATGCAGGCCGGCAAGAAAGACGAGGCCACCGCCGACATCAACGACAACTGCCGGCCACTGCTCGCGCAACTGGTGCGCGCAACCGACGCGTACGCCACCTATACGCATGAACGCGAGCTCGCGATCGCGCAGCAATTCGCGGATCGCTATGCAATGGAACGCAACCTGCTGGTCGGCATCTGCCTGATCGCCGTCGCGCTCGCGGCATGCGGCGGCCTGTGGCTGACGCGCAAGATCACGGTGCCGATCGGCTCGGCCGTGGACGTCGCGCGCACGGTCGCGAACGGCGATCTCGGCAGCCGCATCCACGTGAGCGGCAACGACGAGACGCGCGATCTGCTCGACGCGTTGCGAACGATGAACGAGCGGCTGATCGGCATCGTCGGCCGCGTGCGCGATTCATCGAACAGCATCGCGCATGCGGTCGGCGAGATCGCGTCGGGCAACCTCGACCTGAGCCAGCGCACCGAGGAACAGGCCGCGTCGCTGCAGGAAACCGCCGCGACGATGGAGGAATTCACGTCGACGGTGCGCTTGAACGCGGAGAACGCGCAACAGGCCAGCTCGCTCGCCGCGAATGCGTCGGACGTCGCGCAGCGCGGCAGCTCGGTGGTCGGCCGCGTGGTCGACACGATGACGGAGATCGGCCACAGCTCGTCGAAGATCGCGGACATCACGGGCATCATCGAAGGCATCGCGTTCCAGACCAACATCCTTGCGCTGAACGCGGCCGTCGAAGCCGCGCGTGCGGGCGAACAGGGCCGCGGCTTCGCGGTGGTCGCGAGCGAGGTGCGCAGCCTCGCGCAGCGCTCGTCGACGGCGGCGAAGGAGATCAAGGAGCTGATCTCCGCGTCGGTGCAGACGATCCGCGACGGTTCCGAACTCGCGGGCGAAGCCGGCAAGACGATGTCGGACGTCACGCAGGCCGTCGCGCGCGTGACGGACATCATGGGCGAGATCGCGGCCGCGTCGGCCGAGCAGAGCCGCGGCATCGACCAGGTGAACCTGACGATCACGCAGATGGACGAGACGACCCAGCAGAACGCGGCGCTCGTCGAGCAGGCCGCGGCCGCATCGAAGTCGCTCGAGGCGCAAGGCCGCGAGCTGTCCGAAACGGTTGCCGCGTTCCGGATGCCGTCCGGCACGTACGTGGCGTCGCCGGGCACGTACGCGCAAGATCCCGCCGCACCTCACTGGCAACCAGCTGCTGCGTAACCGCTGATCGCGTAACCGATACCGCAAGGTGACGACGATGCGCCTGCTGTTCCGCCGATCCGCCTGCGTCACGCTTGCGCGCACCGCGCGAAGCGCGGCCGCACGCGGCACGCGGCACGCGGCACGCGGTGCAGCTGCGTAGCGTCGCCGTCCGGCGCGGCCGGTTCGCATGCATGACGTCGCGCTGCGCCGATTCGCGTCGCGCGTGCGCGGCATGCAGACGTGTCGCTCGCGCGTCGGCGCAGCCACGGCGCCGCCGGTCGTTTCCAGCGACCGGCGCGGGCCTCGTGCACACGTCATGACATGCACATCGCCACGCTCGATCGCGCGCGACGTGCCCGCTTCCGCATGACACGGCGCACGCTGAACGTGCAGCGTTGCGCAAGTTTCGATCCCGCTCGGGTTGCTCACGTTGCCATACCGGCGACATGGAGATCACGCTGCATTCGCACGCGCGTCGCTCGCCGACGCACACTTTTAAAACGAACGAATGACGAGTATGCTTAAAAAAGCACTCCCCGATCGGACGGCGAATCGCGTGCCCTGACTCCCGTCCGATCGCAGTGCGGCCCTGTCGCTGCGCGCACCGCGCAACGACGGCGGCGTCTGCTTCTCGCGCCACGGCCGCACGAACCTTTCCCCCAACAATCGTCAGGAGAGCAGGTGAGCCGACTCGTCGTCGTATCCAATCGTATTGCAGATCCCCGTAAAGCCGCGGCCGGCGGGCTCGCCGTCGCCGTGAAGGACAGCCTTCAGGAATCCGGCGGCGTCTGGTTCGGCTGGAGCGGGAGGCTGCGCGGCAGCGACGACCAGCCTGCGCACGGCGACGAGGTGCAGATCCAGAACGTCGGCGGCATCCAGCTCGCGACGATCGATCTCGACCCGCAGGATTACGACGCGTACTACCTCGGTTATTCGAACAACGTGCTGTGGCCGGTGTTTCACTACCGGCTCGACCTCGCGCAGTTCGACCGCCGCTTCGCCGACGGCTACCGGCGCGTGAACCAGTTGTTCGCGCGCAAGCTGCGCACGCTGCTGCGCCCCGACGACACCATCTGGGTCCACGACTACCAGTTGATTCCGCTCGCCGCCGAGTTGCGCGCGATGGGCTGCACGAACCCGATCGGCTTCTTCCTGCACATCCCGATGCCGCCGCCGCCGATCATGGCCGCGATCCCGGAACACGAATGGCTGATGCGTTCGCTGTTCGCCTACGATCTCGTCGGCTTCCAGACCGAGTCGGATCTGCTTCACTTCGAGCATTACGTCGAAGCGGAAGCCGGCGCCGCGCGGCTGCCCGACGGCCGCCTGCGCGCGTTCGGCCGCACGCTGTCGGCCGGCGCATTCCCGATCGGCATCAACGTCGACGAGTTCGAATCGCTCGCGCGCGATCGCGACGGGCTCGATATGTTCGACCGGATGCGCGACGAATATTCGCGCCGCCAGTTGCTGGTCGGCGTCGACCGGCTCGACTACACGAAGGGGCTGCCGCAGCGCGTGCATGCGTTCCGACAGTTGCTCGAACAATATCCGGAGAACCGCAATCGCGCGACGCTGATCCAGATCGCCGCGCCGAGCCGCGAGGATCTCGGCGCTTACGACGACCTGCGGCGCGAGATGGACAGCCTGTGCGGCGCGATCAACGGCGACTACGGCGAACTCGAATGGATGCCGATGCGCTACATCCACCGCACCGTCGCGCGCAAGCGCTTGCCGGGCCTCTATCGCGCGAGCCGCGTCGCACTCGTCACGCCGCTGCGCGACGGGATGAACCTCGTCGCGAAAGAATTTCTCGCCGCGCAGGACGCAGCCGACCCGGGCGTACTCGTGCTGTCGCGTTTCGCCGGCGCGGCCGAACAGTTGAAGCCTGCGCTGCTCGTCAATCCGTACGACACGCAAGGCACCGCGCAGGCGATCCAGCGCGCACTCACGATGCCGCTCGAAGAGCGTCGCCAGCGTCACGCGGCGCTGATGGCGATCGTGCGCAAGACCGACGTGCACTGGTGGCGCACGCGCTTTCTCGACGCGCTCGCCGAGGCGGCCGAAGTCGCGGCCGCGGCTGAATCCTGACCCACCTGACGCACGCTCACGCGTCCGTCGTCGCGTATGCGAGCGCCGCACCGTTCACGTCGCACAGGTCGATCGCAACCGGAATGCCTTCGCGCAGGCTCTCCGTCAGTACGCAATACGCGTCGAACTGATCGAGCACGCGCGTCGCGACCGCGAGATCGGCCCACGTCTTGCCGATCGACAGCCGTACCGACATCGCGCCCACGCGCACCCTGCCCGCTTCGTTCTGCACCATGTCGACGTCGATATGCGCGGCAATCGGTTGCGGATCGACATGCTGTTTTTCCAGCGCGAACTGCAGGCTCGCCGCGAGACAGGTTGCAACGGCCGCGGCCAATAACCGGATCGGGTTCGGCCCGCGTCCGCCGCCGTGCGGCGGCGGTTCGTCCGTGAGCACCGGCGCCAGCGTCGTGCCGGCAAATACCACTTCGAAACAGAAACGCGCCTGCTGCGCGACATCGACCGATACGTGCGCCTCGCTCATGGCGACTCCGTGGAGATCAACGGGGAAAGGAATGACGGCACGCCGTCGCTTCGACGCGCGCCGCTCGCAGGTTCATGGCGTCTTCATTCAGCGATCGGGTTCGCGTGGCGGCCCGTACGCGACGAAATCGCGCTCGACCGCGGACGCCTGCTCCGTTTCGACCGCGCCGCCGCGTGCGCCGGCTGCATCGTCCGGCGCCGCCGTCCTGGCGGATGACGGTTCGACGCGCCCGTCGATCAGCGCCTGCAGCGCGTCGCGTTCGAGCACCTCGCATTGCAGCAGCCTGCGCGCGATGCGTTCGAGCGCCTCGCGGCGTTCGCCGAGCGTCGCCGCGACTCTTGCATGGGCGTCGGCCAGCAGCGTGCGCACCTCGTCGTCGATCATCCGCGCGGTGTGCTCGCTGCAGCGCCCGTCGCCCGCATGCCAGGCGCCCGGTATGCCCTGGCGCGCATCGCCGTCGTCGAACGTCGCGAGCCCGATCTTCTCGCTCATCCCGTACTGCATGACCATGTGGCGCGCCATCGCGGTCGCGCGCTCGAGATCGTTCTGCGCGCCCGTCGACACGTCGCCGAACACGAGTTCTTCGGCAGCGCGGCCCCCGAGCAGCGCATCGATCCGGTCGAGCAGCTCGCTTCGGCGCAATACGTAGCGATCCTCGGTCGGCACCTGCTGCGTATAGCCGAGCGCCGCGACACCGCGCGGAATGATCGACACCTTCTTCACCGGATCGCAATGCGCGCGGCTTTCCGCGACGAGCGCATGACCGGCCTCGTGATACGCGATGGTCAGCTTCTCCTGCGCGTTCATCACGCGGCTCTTGCGCTCGAGGCCCGTCAACGCGCGGTCGATCGCCTCGTCGAAATCGGCCATGCCGATCGCCGGCTTGCCGAGTTCGGCCGCATGCAGCGCCGCCTCGTTGACGACGTTCGCGAGATCCGCGCCGACAAAGCCCGGCGTGCGCGACGCAAGTTCGCCAAGATCGACGTCGGCCGCAAGCTTCACGCGCTTCACGTGCACGCCCAGGATCTGCCTTCGGCCATTCACATCGGGACGGTCGATCGCGATGTGACGATCGAAGCGGCCCGGCCGCAGCAGCGCGGGATCGAGGATCTCGGGCCGGTTCGTCGCGGCCATGATGATCACGCCGGAGCCGGCCTGGAAGCCGTCCATCTCGACGAGCAACTGGTTGAGCGTCTGCTCGCGTTCGTCGTTGCCCGACATCGGGCCGACGCCGCGCACCTTGCCGAGCGCATCGAGTTCGTCGACGAACACGATGCACGGCGCCTTCTGCTGCGCCTGCTCGAACAGGTCGCGCACGCGCGCCGCGCCCACGCCGACGAACATTTCGACGAACGCCGAGCCGCTGATCGAGAAGAACGGCACGGCCGCCTCGCCGGCCACCGCGCGCGCGAGCAACGTCTTGCCGGTGCCTGGCGCGCCGACCACGAGTACACCCTTCGGAATCTTGCCGCCGAGCCGCTGGTAGCGGTCGGGGTTGCGCAGGAATGCGACGAGCTGCTGCAGCTCGGCCTTCGCTTCGTCGATGCCCGCGATATCGTCGAACGTGATGCCGGTTTCCTGCTGCACGTACACCCGCGCCCGGCTCTTGCCCATCCCGGTGAAATCCTGCAGCCCGCCGCGCCTGCGCAGCATCATGTTCCAGATGAACACGAACAGCACGAGCGGCAGCAGCCACGACGCAAGCGATGCGACCCAGCTCGTGTCGGGCGCACCGTGATAGCGGATGCCGGCGGCGGTCAGCGCGTCGGTCAGGTGCTCGTCGGTCACGCGGTTGGTCGTGAAGCGCCACGGCGCGCCGGCCTGCCGAACGGCCGCGGCTTCGGACGCCGGCAGCATCGTGCCGGCCTGCGGCATCTTCAGCGTGCCCGAGATCGAGACGGGGCCGACTTCGAGATCGTCCACGAGCCGTGCAGCGACGAGCTGGTGGAAATCGCTGTACGCGATCGGCGCCGACGTCGGACGCAGCATCAGCAACTGCGCGGCGAACAGCACGAAGAAACCCGCCGCGATCAGCAATCCCGGGTAGTCGAATTTCTTGTCCATGGCGTCGGGCCGGGCGTGCGCGCTACGCTTGCGTTGCGCGGCACGGCAGACGGGTGCGGGCACGCGCGCAGCCGGCGCGCGCCATCGGCGGCCATGCGGACGCGGTATTCATGCGCGCCATCGTCGCCTCGCTTCATCGCGTCGTTCATCGCATCAATGGCACCGCGACGACGCCGTGAGCCGGCGCCGCCGGGCAATCCTCGCCCGGGCGGCACGCTGCGACGCGCCGCCCCTGATTCCAGTCTAGCTCTCGCGCGGGCGTCGCGCATCGCCCGAGGCGTGACTCGAATCGTCCGACAAACACCTTTCATCCGCCCCCGTCGGCGCGTTATAGTCGCGTTCGTGACATTTTTGTGACAGACGCATCGCGCCTGCCCGTATGCCACGCGGGCCGTTGCTTTCCATCCCGCGGCGCGGCAGCCTGTGCGACGCCGCCGCGCATCACGCCCCCGTCCACCCGCCCATTCGAGGAACCCACGACGTGAACGACACCCCCGATCGCCCCGACGACCTTCCCGCCGATCCCGACCGCCGCCGAATGCTCGGCGGCCTCGCCGCGCTCGGTGCGGGTGTCGCGCTCAGCGGCTGTGAAACCACGGCGGGCAGCGCGCCGCGTTCGGCCGCCGACCTGCGCATCGACGAAGCGTTGCGCCAGCGCGTGCGCCACATCGTCGTGATCTATGCGGAAAACCGCAGCTTCGCGAACCTGTACGGCGATTTCCCGGGCGTGCGCCATCCGCTGAGCGAGGTGCGGTCCGAGCATGCGCAGCAGCTCGATCGCGACGGCAAGACGCCGCTGCCCGTGCTGCCGAAGATCTGGGGCGGGCTCGTGCCGCAGGCACAGGAAGTGGACGGCAAGCGCTACGCAATCGCCGAGCGCGACATCGACAAGCTGCCGAACGCGCCGTTCCTGATCAAGGACGCACAGGGCAACGCGCTGCCGAACGGCGTGATCACGCGCGACCTGTGGCATCGCTTCTACCAGAACCAGATGCAGATCGCGGCCGGCCGCAACAACCAGTTCGCCGCGTGGGCCGATTCGGGCGGCCTCGTGATGGGCCACTATCGCAACTCGGCCGACACGCTGCGGCTGTGGAATCTCGCGCGCCAATACACGCTGTGCGACAACTTCTTCATGGCGGCCTTCGGCGGGTCGTGGATGAACCACATGTTCCTGATCTCCGCGCAGCCGCCGCTGTATCCGGATGCGCACAAGCATCCGCATGCGGCGAAACTGCTGTCGAAGGTCGAAGGCAACGATCCGGCCGGTACGCGCCTGAAGCTCGCCGACGATTCGCCCGCGTCCGCGCTCGACGGCCCGCCGAAGTTCGTGGCCGACGGCCCGCTGACACCGGACGGCTACGGCGTGAACACGATGGCGCCGCCATACCAGCCGAGCTACGTGCCACCGCCCGATCCGGGCAACGCCGCGTATGCGGATCCGGCCGACCATCGCGTGATGCCGCCGCAGGGCTATGCGACGATCGGCGACCGCCTGTCGGAGAAGAACGTCGACTGGGCGTGGTACAGCGGCGCATGGCAGTACGCGCTCGAGCATCGCGACACGGGCACCGTGCCCGATTTCCAGTACCACCACCAGCCGTTCAACTATTTCGCGAACTACGCGCCCGGCACCGACGCGCGCAGCAAGCACCTGCGCGACGCGGGGCTCGGCGACACACCGTCGACCAACCACTTCATCGCCGACATCGACGCGGGCCGCCTGCCGGCCGTCACGTTCTACAAGCCGCAGGGCAACCTGAACATGCACGCGGGCTACGCGGACATCGAATCGGGCGACCGTCACATCGCGACCGTGATCGACCATATCCGGCGCGGGCCGCAATGGGACAACACCGTGATCGTGATGACGCACGACGAGAACGGCGGCTGGTGGGATCACGTCGCGCCGCCGGAAGGCGACCGCTGGGGCCCGGGTTCGCGGATTCCCGCGCTCGTGATCTCGCCGTTCGCGAAGAAGGGATTCGTCGATCACACGCTGTACGACACGAACTCGATCCTGCGCTTCATCAGCCGCGTGCACGGGCTCGCGCCGCTCGACGGCGTGGTCGCGCGCAACAAGGCGTTCGCCGCGCGCGGCGCGACGCCGCCGGGTGATCTGACGAATGCGCTCGATCTCGGTTAAGGGTCGACTGGCCTGACTGGTTGGCTGCTTGGCCGCTCGGCTGCTTGAAACGACGACGCCCCGGGCGATGTGATTGCCCGGGGCGTCGTTCATTTCCGGCCTGAAAACGCTAGGCGGCGCGGCGCACTACGTCGCATCCCGCTTGCGCGGCGTGACGCCCGGCCTGCCGGCCGAAGAACGTCGCGTCGGCCAGCGACAGCCCCGAACTGTACCCGGCGCCCCAGCGCGGCAGCCCGCAGGTCGTGCGGCCCGCCGCATAGAGCCCCGGCACCGGCGCGCGCGCCGCATCGACCACCTGCCCGGTCGGCAGCGTGTCGAGCCCGCCGAGCGTGAAGTGCGGATAGAACGCGTAGTCGATCCGGCAATCGAGCGCAACGAACGGCGGCTCGATCAGCGGCTGCAGCCACTTCTTCGCCTTGTGGAACAGCGGATCGACACCGTCGGCCGCATGGCGGTTGTAGACATCGACGGTCGCCGTCAGCGTGCCGGCCGGCATTTGCAGGTCGCGTTCGACCTCCTCCCACGTTTCGCCGGCCGCCGCGATGCCGATTCGCGCGATCGCGGGCGGCTCCTGGTAGGTGGCCTGGTCGACGAGCAGGTAGATCCGGTCGTCGGCCTGGTGGAACGCGTGATGGCCCGTGCGGCCGTGATAGCCGTCCTCATTGATGAAGCGTTGCCCGCGCGCGTTCACGAAGATCCCCTTGATCAGCGATTCCGGCGCGTAGAACGGCAGGCTGACGAAGCCTTGATCCATGTGAATCGCCGCGCCGCCCGCGCTCTGGCCGAGCAGGATGCCCGAGCCGTCGTCGCCGGGGCTGCCGATCGGTTCGTCCGAGCGCAGGAACTGCGGCGCATGCCGGCGCACCATCTCGCGGTTCATCGCGAAGCCGCCCGCGCACAGGATCACCGCGCGACGCGCCCGTACGAATGCCGTCTCGCCATAGGCGCGCAGCACGACACCGCGCACCGCACCGCCGTCGTCGACGATCAATGCAAGCGCGCGCGTGTCGTAGCGCGTCGCGACGCCGAGCGCCGCCACGCGTTCGGCCAGCACGCGCATCAGCATCTGCCCGCCGCCCCAGCCCGGCCATTGCGGGGTGTGCCCGCGCGGGCACGGCTTCGCGGCCTCGCTGAACGGCCAGGCTTCCTCGCTGCCCGACCAGATCAGGCAATCGTCGGTTTCCGGTTCGACGATCCGTTCGGCGATGAACGTGTTCTTGTACGTGAGGCCCTGCGCGACGAGCCAGTCGTGATGCGCCAGGCTTTCGTTCGCGTAGAGGCGCCCCTTCGCCTCGTCGGCGTCGCGGCCGCCGGCCAGCATCAGGTAGCGGTACAGATCCTCGGTGTCGTCGGTAAAGCCGGCCTGCCGCTGCGCGGGCGTGCCGCCGCTGCCGCCGAGGTAGATCTCGCCGCCCGACAGCGCGCTCGTGCCGCCGTAGCTCGACGCGCGCTCGACGATCAGCGTGTCGGCGCCGGCGCTCGCGGCCTCGATCGCCGCGCAGGCGCCGGCCGCGCCGAAGCCGACGATCACGACATCGTGTTCGGCATCCCAGCGATGCACGTCGCGGGTATTCAGGGGGTGAGTCAGGGAATAGTCGGATGACATGAGGAATGGGTCAGCGTTTGGAATTCTGCGGAAAGCGGTGGGTGTGGCGAGGGTTCGCGGCCCTGAAGCGGACGCCGCTGCGCCGTCACGTCACGATGGCGTTACCGCGATACCGCGTTGCCGGTACTGGCACGCGGCGGCGCCAATGCAGGTCGCGTGCCCTGCCGGACGCAACGGCAGTCGAATCGCGCGAAGCCGGACCCGCCGCGCCAGCCTGGCCAACGCACGACGACTGCGCGGCGATTTCGGCGAATGCGGGTAATGAACCGCCGCGCGACGACGTCCGGCCGGTCGGCGCGGCGCGCGGCCGCGCCGGCGTCACATGCCGCGCATCGCGGCGAAACCGAAGTGCGACGGATCGATCGGCACGCAACCGGTCGGCAAACCGTTCGCGTCGACCGAGCGGCATTGCAGGATGCCGGCCGCATACGGCGGCGACGGGACCTGATCGGCGCCGTATCGCGCCATCGCCATGGCAGCGAACGTGCCTATCGCCAATACGCACAGCTTGCGAGTCGTCAGTCTCATGATCGTCGTCCCCTCCGGTTGTCCGCTGGTGCGGTTCGTGTCCGGCGTGCATCGCATGCGGCACCGGATGACTGCACGGTAGCCAGCGCCCGGCCGCCGGCCATCGTCCGTTTCGACTAGGGGCAAACGCTGAGCGGACGATGCGCGGCCTGACGCATCGCAACATCGCGCGCCACGGCTTCGCCCACGCGGATGAAACGTGGCACGTCGCGTGCCTGTCGCGGCCGGCCGCACGAATCGCCAGACGCGTGTTCCGCACCGGCCGCTGCGCCGCACCATCCATGCGCCCTCACGTGAAGCAGGGCAGCTGGCCCCGGTGTTTTCCCCGACCCTCGCCCTGCTCCGTATGGACGATGAATCCCGGCCTGCCCGATGCGAACCTGCGCGTCGACGTCGCAATGCCGCCGCGTCGCCCCGCCTCGCGCGGCCGACGCGTTCCGTTCTTCCACGGGAGCCCACGCATGACCGATTCCAATCCCCGCCACGTGCTGTACGAACTGGCGTGCCGCTACGCGCAAGCCGTCGACCGGCGCGACTGGCCACGACTCACCGCACTCTTCACCCCCGATGCCACGCTGGCCGGCCCCGGCTTCCGCTTCGACGACCGCGACGCGATCGTCGCGGGCATGCGCGTGATCGAGCGCTACGAAGCGACCCAGCATCACGTGCACAACCAGCTCGTCACGCTCGACGGCGACGAGGCCGATGTCGAGACCTACGGCGTCGCCTGCCACGTCTACGTGCGCGACGGCGTGAAACGCAAGCTCGACTGGGGGCTGCGCTATCGCGACCGCTGTGTGCTCGACGGCGGCACGTGGCGCTTCGCTGCGCGCACGCTGCACGTCGACTGGGCGCAAGACCTGCCGCTGGAGGGCTGAACGATGCGCACCTCTGCTCCCCTCGCCGGACGCACCGCACTCGTGACGGGTGGTGCCGGCGGCATCGGCGCGGCCTGCGCGCACGCGCTCGTCGCCGACGGCGCGGCCGTCGTGCTGATGGGCCGCCGCCGCGACGCGCTCGAACGCACGCAGCGGCAACTGACCGACGCCGTGCCCGGCAGCCGCGTCGCGATCCATGCGGGCGACGCCTGCGACGAAGCCGACCTGCAGGCCGCGCTCGACTGCGCCTGGGCAATCGACCATCGCCTCGACATCGTCGTGCCGACGGTCGGCGGGGCGGGCTTCCGGCCGCTGCTGCTGCACGACGCCGACACGTTCCGCGCCGAAATCGACCTGAACCTGCACAGCGCGTTCGCCGCGATCCGTCATGCGGCGCCGCGGCTCGCCGACAGCGGCGGCGGCGCGATCGTCTGCATTTCGTCGACGGCCGCGCAGATCAATTTCCGGTGGCTATCCGCGTACTGCACCGCGAAGGCCGCGCTCGAAGCGCTCGTGCGCGGCGCGGCCGAGGAACTGGCCGGCGCGAAGATCCGCGTGAACGCGGTGCGCCCGGGCCTCACGCGCTCCGAAGCCACCGCGCCGATGTTCGACAACCGCGCGCTCGTCGACAGCTTTCTCGAACAGATCCCGCTCGGCACGCTCGGCGAACCCGAAGCGATCGCGCATGCGGTGCGCTATCTCGCCGGCCCCGAATCGGGCTGGGTGACCGGCCAGAGCTTCGCGGTCGACGGCGGCCATGAGCTGCGCACCAACCCGCGCGTCGACGACACGATCGCGCAGATCTACGGCACGGCCGCGCTCGACGCGATCAAGGCCGGCCGCGCGCCGGGCGCCGCATGAGTGCCTGCCCATTTTCAACGTCAAAGGAATCCGACCGACCATGAATCGAGTCGCAAACAAGGTCGCGCTGGTCACCGGCGCGGCAAGCGGCGTCGGCCGCGCGGATGCGCTGCTGCTCGCCGCCGAAGGCGCGCGTGTCGTGCTGACCGACATCGACGAGGATGCAGGCCGTGCGCTCGCCCGCGAGATCGGCGACACGGCGCTGTTCGTCCGCCACGACATCGCCGACGAAGCAGGCTGGCAGCACGCGATCGCATCGACGCTCGACCGCTTCGGCCGCCTCGACGTGCTCGTCAACAACGCGGCGATCTGCCCGGTCGGCTCGATCGAGGACACGAGCCTCGACACGTGGCGGCGCGTGATGCGCACCAATGCCGATGGCTATTTCCTCGGCTGCAAATATGCGATCGGCGCGATGAAGGGCAACGACACGCCGGGCTCGATCGTGATGATGTCGTCGGTCGCCGCGCTCGGCGGGCTGCCGATGATGTGCGCGTACACCGGGTCGAAAGGCGCGGTGACGGCGCTCGCGCGCAGCGTCGCCGTGCACTGCAAGCGCAGCGGCTACCGGATCCGCTGCAATTCGATCCATCCGGACGGGATCTGGACGCCGATGACACAGGCGCTGATGCCCGATCTCGACCCGGCCGCACTCGGCATCGGCAGCGATCCGATGGCGCGCATGTGCGACCCGCAGGACGTCGCGAATCTCGTGCTGTTCCTCGCGTCCGACGAATCGCGTTTCGTGAACGGTGCGGAGCTGCGGATCGACAACGCGCAACTGGTGTCGTCGCTGTGACGCGGCTCACGGCTTTCCCGTTCAAAGGAGTCCATCGATGATTTCATTCACCGGCAAGACCGTGCTGGTCACCGGCGGCGGCGCGGGCATCGGCCGTGCGTGCGCGGAAGCGTTCGGCGCGGCCGGCGCGCGCGTCGCGGTGGCCGAGATCGATCCGGCCCGCGCGCAGGACGTGCGCCAGGCGCTCGAAGCGGCGGGCGTCGATGCGCTCGTCGGCACCGTGGACGTCACGCGTCGCGACGAGGTCGATGCATTCGCGCGAACCGTCGACGCTCGCTTCGGCGGACTCGACGTGCTCGTCAACAATGTCGGCGATTTCCTGCAGATCGCGAAACCGTTCGACGAGTGCACCGACGACGACATCGCACGGCTGTTCGACGTGAACCTGCGCCAGGTCTTCATCGTCACGCGCGCGATGCTGCCGTTGCTGCGCAAGCGCGGCGCGGGCAGCAGCATCGTCGGCGTGTCGTCGATCGAAGGCTTCCGCGCGATTCCGAACTGCACCGTATACGCGTCGTTCAAGGCCGCGCTGACCGGTTTCACAAAAAGCCTTTCCCTGGAACTCGGGCCGGCCGGCATTCGCGTGAACCAGATCGCCCCCGAAACCACCGAGACGCCGCAAGTGCCGGTCAGCGCGATGGTCGCGGCCGAGCATCACGGACATATCCCGCGCTGGATCCCGCTCGGGCGCTTCGGCGCGGCCGGCGATGTCGCGGGCGCCGCGCTGTACCTCGCGAGCCCGCTCGCCGCGTGGGTCACCGGCACGACGCTGCATGTCGATGGCGGCGCGCTCGCGGCGGCCGGCTGGTATCGCGACCCGAACGGCTTCTGGACCAACCTGCCCGTCGTCACGGGCAACGGCTTCAATTTCTGAGCGGCACCGCTCGCCTGTACATTTCACGCGGCGCGGTTGCGCCGCTATGGGAGACATCATGAAGATCCTGATCGTCGGCGGCACCGGCCTCATCGGCGGCCATGCCGCGCTGCACCTGCACGCGCAAGGCAACCACGTCACGCTCGCCGCGCGCAAGCCGCCCGCGCCCGGCAGCGCGCTCGCGCAGTTCGACGTGCTGCTGCGCGACTACGTGGCCGGCAACTTCACGCGCGACGACCTTGCACCGTTCGACGCGGTGGTGTTCGCGGCCGGCAACGACATCCGCCACCTGCCGCCCGGCACCGATGAAGCCGCGCACTGGGAACGCGCGAACGTCGACGCGGTGCCGCGCTTCTTCGCGCTTGCGCGCGACGCGGGCGTGAAGCGTGCGGTGCTGGTCGGCAGCTTCTATCCGCAGGTCGCGCCGGCGCTCGTCGACACGGTGCCGTACGTACGCTCGCGCCATCTCGCCGACGAACGCGTACGCGCGCTCGCGACGCCGTCGTTCGGCGTGTGCAGCGTCAACGCGCCGTTCGTCGTCGGATCGGTACCGGGGCTGCGCAACGAGATGTTCGCGGCGTACACCGGCTATGCGCAAGGCCAGTTCGCGGGGCTGCCCGTGTTCGGGCCGGCCGGCGGCAGCAACTTCATCTCGACGCAATCGCTGTCGGAAGCGATCTGGGGGGCGCTGCAGCGCGGCGAAGCGGGCAAGGCCTACCTCGTCGGCGACGAGAATCTCAGCTTCGCCGACTACTTCGCGGCCTTCTTCCGCGCGGCCGGCAATCCGCAGGACGTGCCGTCGCTCGACCAGGAGCATCCGCTGCTGCCCGACATGGCGATCTACACGGGGCGCGGCAACGTCGTGTCGTACGAGCCCGATCCGGCCGACAGCGCGCTGCTGCGCTACCGGCGCGGCGACGTGCAGCGTGCGGTGGACGAGGTCGTCGCGCATTGCCGCGCGCAGTAAGCGAACAGCGCGTGTGCAGAGCCGATGCAAAAACGTCCCGCCGCCGGCGATGCATGCCGGCGGCGGGACGTCGGGGGACTACGTGTCGATACGGACCGTCAGGCGCCGATGCGCTGCTCGATCTTCTTCATCGTGTCGGTCATTTCGGCCGGCAGGCGCAGCTTCAGCATATCGAACAGCTCCGCGTGCAGCTTCAACTCCTCGCGCCATTCATCGACGTTCATCGACGTCACCGCGTCGAACTGATCGCGCGTGAAATCGAGGCCGTCCCAGTGCAGGTCCTCATACGCGGGCGACACGCCGAACGCATGCTCGCCGCCGCCACCGGTGCCTTCGAGGCGATCGAGCATCCACTTCAGCACGCGCATGTTCTCGCCGAAGCCCGGCCACACGAACTTGCCGTTCGCGTCCTTGCGGAACCAGTTCACGCAGTAGATCTTCGGCAGTTTCGCGCCCGCGCCTTCGAGCTGCTTGCCGAGTTTCAACCAGTGCGCGAAATAATCGCTGACGTTGTAGCCACAGAACGGCAGCATCGCGAACGGATCGCGGCGCACGACACCCTGCTGGCCGACCGCCGCCGCGGTGGTTTCCGAGCCCATCGTCGCGGCCATGTACACGCCTTCGACCCAGTCGCGCGCCTCGGTCACCAGCGGCACGGTCGTCGAACGGCGGCCACCGAAGATGAATGCGTCGATCGGCACGCCGGCCGGATTCTCCCAGTCGTCGTCGATCGACGGGCACTGCGCGGCCGGCGCCGTGAAGCGCGAATTCGGATGCGCGGCCTTGCGGCCCGTTTCCTTGCCGATTTCCGGCGTCCACGGGTTGCCCTGCCAGTCGGTCAGCTTCGCGGGCGGCGTGTCGGTCAGCCCTTCCCACCACACGTCGCCGTCTTCCGTCAGCGCGACGTTCGTGAAGATCACGTTTTCGGTGAGCGTCGAGATCGCGTTCGGGTTGGTCTTCACGCCGGTGCCCGGCGCGACGCCGAAGAAGCCGGCTTCAGGGTTGATCGCATACAGTCGGCCGTCGCGGCCCGGCTTCAGCCATGCGATGTCGTCGCCGATCGTCGTGACCTTCCAGCCGTCGAAGCCCTGCGGCGGAATCAGCATCGCGAAGTTGGTCTTGCCGCACGCGGACGGGAACGCAGCCGCGACGTGATACTTCTTGCCGGCGGGCGACGTCACGCCGAGGATCAGCATGTGCTCGGCGAGCCAGCCCTGGTCGCGGCCCATCGTCGACGCGATACGCAGCGCGAAACACTTCTTGCCGAGCAGCGCATTGCCGCCGTAGCCTGAGCCGAAGCTCCAGATCTCGCGCGTTTCGGGGAAATGCACGATGTACTTGACCGGGTTGCACGGCCACGGCACGTCCTGCTGGCCGGCTTCGAGCGGATGGCCGACGCTGTGCACGCACGGCACGAACTCGCCGTCCTCGCCCAGCACGTCGTACACCTCACGACCCATGCGCGTCATGATCCGCATGTTCACGGCGACGTACGGGCTGTCGGACAGTTCGACGCCGACGTGTGCGATCGGCGAGCCGAGCGGGCCCATCGAAAACGGCACGACGTACAGCGTGCGGCCGCGCATCGCGCCGCGGAACAGGCCGTTGAGCGTCTCGCGCATTTCGGCGGGTTCGATCCAGTTGTTGGTCGGGCCGACGTCGTCGCGCGAGGCCGCGCAGATGAACGTGCGATCCTCGACGCGCGCGACGTCGGACGGATCGGATTGCGCGAGATACGAGTTCGGGCGCTTCGCCGGGTTCAGACGCGTGAGCGTGCCCTGGTCGACCATCGCCTGGCACAGCGCGTCGTATTCTTCCTGCGAACCGTCACACCACACGACGCGCTCGGGCTCCGTCAGCGCCGCGATACGCGACACCCAGTCGATCAGCTTGCGATGTTTGACGAAAGCCGGCGGAGCGATCAGTGGGCCGTGTGTTGCTTCGGCCAAAGTGTTTTGCGACATGAGGATGTCTCCAGATTATTGGGCGGGGATGGGGGTTGCGGGGCGAGCCCGCGAGATGGGGTATGCGATTGGAGCGCAGGGTGCGGCGGCACGCAGGACGGGACGCGCGAGCGGAGCGCGCGTCGATGCCGCGATGCATGCGAGAGAAGGTGATGTCTCTTTAGTTGGTGCGAACGCGAGTTTCGCCATACAAGCAACCTGCCGTACAACTCCATGATGGCCAGCATACCATCGCCGTTATTCGGCAAACGTTGCGTTGCAACAAGAAACAACTATGTCGGCGAGCCGGCACGCCGGTTGCCTGTGAGTCCTTTTTACAGCGGCATTGCGCGCGTTTTGGGGACGAATTGGCCGGAACGGCCGTCCGGCAAGGGTTTTGCGGGGGCGGCAAAATCGGCCTGCCGCTCCCACGCCTGGCAAACGCGAACGCACGCTGTGCGAATTCGCGTTTTCGCTACTGCGGGAAACCCCGAATTAGGTTGCGTACACAAACATCTGATGTGAGCGCACGGCAAGCGCCCCTGTTCAAAACGGTGCGCCCGGCAATCCGGGGTAATACGCGCCCGCCGCCATCCCGCCGTCCACGGCCAGCTCGGCGCCGTTGCAGTACGACGCTTCGTCGCTCGCGAGGAACAGCGTCGCGCGCGCGATTTCGTCGGGCAGGCCGACGCGTTGCAGCGGCACGTTCGCATAGTGCTTGTTGATTTCCTCGAGTGGCGCGCCGGTCGGGTTCGACATCGCGGTGTTCACGCCGCCCGGATGGATCGAATTCACGCGCACGCCCTGATGGCCGAGTTCGAGCGCCGCGACCTTCGTCAGCCCGCGCACGCCCCACTTGCTCGACACGTACGCGGCCAGCGCGTTCACGCCGCGCAGCCCGTCCACCGACGAGATGTTGACGATCGACCCGCTCTTCTGCGCGATCATGCGCGGCGCGATGGTCCGGATGCCGACGAACGTCCCAACGAGGTTGATCGACACCGCGCGCTCGAAATCGCGTTTCGACAGTTCGGTGATGCCGCCAAAGGTCAGCACCGCTGCATTGTTGACCAGTACGTCGATACGGCCGAACTGCTCCATCGTCGCTTCGGTCACGCGCACCCAGCTCGCTTCGTCGGCGACGTCGAGCCGCATGAAGCGCGCCGCGTCGCCGAGCTCGCGTGCGAGCGCTTCGCCTTCCGTGTCGAGCACGTCGCCGATCACGACGCGCGCGCCCTCCGCGACGAACAGCCTGCACGTCGCCGCGCCCATGCCACGCGCACCGCCCGTGACGATCGCTACCTTTCCTTCCAGTCGACCCATGTCGTCCTCGCTTCGATTCCGGTTTGCCGGCTGCCGTGCGCATGCGTGCGCGTGCTCGCCGGTTCATGATTGGCACGCAGCAAGCGCCGCGCGCCGTCGGCCCCCGCCGTCAGCCCCAGTAAGCCTGCCCGCCGTCGAGTGGCAGCGTCGCGCCCGTCAGGTATGCCGCGTCGTGGCTCGCCAGAAACACGATCGCGCGCCCGATGTCCTGCTCGCAGTCGCCGACGCGGCCGAGCGGAATCGTGCGGAAAAACGCCGCGGCTTCCTGCGGATTCGCGTCGACCCAGCCTTTCAGGCCCGGCGACAACGCATGCGGCGCGACCGCGTTCACACGGATGCCGTCCACGCCCCATTCGCAGGCCGCCGCGCGCGTCAGCGCACGGATCGCCTCCTTGGTTGCCGCATACGCGCCGTAGCCCGACGCATCCCAGCGCACCGCGGCCGACGACGCGAAATTGACGATCACGCCGTCACCCTTCAGATGCGGATGGCACGCGCGCATCATGCGCAGCGTCGCGATCGGTCCCGATTCGAGCCCCGCCAGGAAACTCGCATCGGTCACGTCGAGCAAACGGCCGAGCGGTACGACCTGCGCGTTGTTGATCAGGATCTGCACGCCGCCGAACCGCGCGACGACGCTGTCGACGCACTGCACGATCTGCGCGGCGTCCATCACGTCGCACACGAACGGATCGGCCACGCCGCCGCGCGCACGGATCGCTTCGCAGGTCGCGAGCAGTTTGTCGAGGGTGCGACCGACCACCGCGACGTGCGCCCCTTCCGCCGCGAGCGCCTGTGCGACGCCCTGGCCGACGCCCTGCCCCGCGCCCGTCACGAGCGCGACCTTGCCTGTCAGGATGCCCATGCGTACTCCTCAGGCGACGATCGCCGGATGCGCCTGCACGGGCCCGCCGAGCAGTTCGCGGTAGGACGGCGGCTGCTTGCCGTCGAGATCGGCGATGCCGTACCGCAGCGCGGCTTCCGCGCCGACGAGCACCTGCCCCGACAGCGCCATGCGCTGCGGATCGCCGTGAATCGCGTGAATCACGCGCCCCGTGAATTCGGGGCTTTCCGCGACGAGCGAGAATTCCTTGTACAGATCCGGGTGTTCTTCCCACACGCGCGTCGTGCGCTCGGTGCGCAGCGGGCCCATCCAGATCGACACGGCCGCGACGTCGAACGGCTTCAGGTCGACGGCCATGTCCTTTGCGAACTTGTCGACGCCGGACTTCTGCGCGCCGTACGCCGCGCCGTGCATATAGCAGCTCGCGCCGAACGACGACGTGAACGCGATCAGCCCGCTGCTGCGCTGCGCCATCAGCCGCGCCGCGTGCCAGCTCGCGACATAGGCCGAGCGCAGCCCGACATCGAGGATGTTGACGAGATCGACCGACTTCTCCCAGAACGGGCCCGGCAGGATCAGCTGATCGTGCAGGTAAGTCGCGTTGTTGACGAGGATGTCGAGCCGCCCGCTTTCGCGTTCGACACGCTCGAACAGCGCCTTCACCTGTGCGTCGTCCGCGTGGTCGCAGGCCACCGCGATCCCGCGGCCGCCGAGCGCATCGATCTCGCGTGCGGTCTCGTGGATCGTGCCGGGCAGCGGCGCATCGCCTTCGTTCTGCGAGCGGCCCGTCACATAAACGGTCATGCCGGCCGCGCCGAGCGCGCGCGCGATGCCCTTGCCCGCGCCGCGCGATGCGCCCGTCACGACGGCGACCGGCGCATCGTGGTTCTGTGTCATGTTCGATGTCTCCTGTGGAATATGCTGGGCGCCACGTCAATGGCGTTCGCGTGCGTCACGCGGCCGGCGGCTGTGCGCCGGCGAACAGCACGCCCGGTGCTTCGCCTTCGTAGCGGGCCGACAGCGTCGACGTGACGACGCAGCGCGTGCCCGCGATCTTCCATTCGCCGTCAACCTTCCGGTATTCGTCGTCGTAGTACGCGCCGAGCTGTGTGAGCGTGCGCGCGTTCGTGTCGATCATCTGGTAGTGCAGGCCCCACGTGCCGCGTGCATGCGTAGCGTCGAGCACATCGATCTCGGGATTCACGCCGTGGTGCATCTCGACGATGTGCGGATGGCAGCCGAGTTGCGCGAAGACGTCGACGAGCGCGTCACGCGTGCCGAACGTGCCGATCCGGCCGTAGTCGATCTGCACGGGGCCGGGCGCGAAGCAGTCGCGCATCCCTTCCGGATCCTTGCGGTCGCAGCAGGTGAAGTAGCGCGCCTTCAGCCGGCGGATCGCGTCGGCGTCCTCGAGCCGGCGCACGCGCGCTTCCAGCGATTCGATAAGGGTCATCCTGTCTCCTTGTTCGGTGCCGGCGCGGTTCGAACGCCGCGTCGATGCCACGTTACCGCCGCGCGATGCGTCGGCCATCACCCGTTCGGATGAAATCCGTGATTCGTTTCGGCAGCGCCGTTTACGTGCGGCAACGGCGTTCGTCCGAACAGACGATGTGATGTACCGGGCTTCGTTCCTACCATCGAACGACACCACCACGAGACCCGGCGATGGACGACACGACCCGCACGCTCCATGAGTACGAGCAGATCCGACAATTGAAGTACCGGTATTTCCGCGCGGTCGACACGCACGACTGGACGCTGCTCGCCGATTGCCTGACCGAAGACTGCGAGGCGCGGCTGTATGGCGGCCGCTATACGGCCGCGACGCGTTCGTGTCGAGCCTGCGCGCGCTGATCGGCAAGCCGACCTTCCTGACGATGCATCACGGCCATCACCCCGAGCTCACGCTGATCTCGGCCGATCACGCGTGCGGCGTGTGGTTTCTCGAGGATCACGCGATCAATCTCGAGGATAACTACCTGCTGCACGGCACCGCGTTCTACGACGACCAGTACGTGAAACACGATGGCGTGTGGCGCATTCACGCGACGCGCCACGAGCGGCTGTTCGAAACCGTCACGTCGCCGATTCCGCCGTCGTTCACGCTGACCGCGAACCGGTTCGCACCGGGCGCACACCAGGCGGCCGGATCGCCTGAAACCGCTTCCTGAACCCCGGCGGCACCGCCGCCGATCCCGTCATTCCCCCTGGAGCCGGAGCAATGGAGAAAGTCATTTACGTGTTGTGGCGCGATACGCAGGCCGCGCCCGATCAGTGGAGCCGCACGGTGCGGGCGCAGCTTGCCGACAAGCTGCTGTCGCTCGGTGCGCACGGCGTGCAGGTGAACGTCGCCGATGCGGATGTCGCGCCGGCCGCCGGCCTGAAGCAGACCAACACGCACCCGGGCATCGACGGGATCGTCGCGGTGTGGGTCGATAGCGCGAACGCTATGTTTCGTCAGCCGTTCGACGACGCGGTGCGCGCCGTGGTCCCGCACATGGCGGCGTATCTCGTCACCGAGTCGCAGCCGATTCCGAATACGCGCTTTCCGGCGCGGCCGGGTGAGCGGACGACGGGTTTTTCGCAGCTCGCGTTTTTGAAGCGGCCACCACGGCTGACGCACGAAGCGTGGCTAGACGTGTGGCACGGACATCACACGCGCGTCGCGATCGATACGCAGGACAACTTTCTGTACGTGCAGAACGTCGTCGTGCGCGCGCTTACGCATGCGGCGCCGGGGTACGACGCAATCGTCGAGGAGTGCTTTCCCGCTGCGGCGATGACCGATCCGCATGCGTTCTTCGATGCGGTCGGTGATGACGAGAAATTCCAGCGGAACGTGGCGGAGATGATGGACAGCTGCGGGCGCTTCATCGATTTCGACAAGATCGATGTGGTGCCGACGAGTCAATATGTCGTGAAGGCTGTGCGGGGGTGAGGTCGGGCGATCGCGTGGTGCGATCGCCTGCCTCTGGATTTATTGTCGTCGAGTACCTCGACCAGAAGATCAGTGCCGTGAAATACCGGTCGGACGCGGAATCGAATCAGGTTTGTCATGGTGAGTTTTTTGCGTCGACCGGTTGAATCTGCAACTCGACGCGGTCCTTCAGACTTGCTGTTTGCGGCCTTTCAACTAAGGCAGCCAAAGTGCTTTCAGCTCTTTCGTTCGTTGTTCTGTCAAATCTTTCAGACACGACTCTACGATCGCCGCGCGCAATGTTCCATGTTGAAAGATGCGATCCTGAACCTGACAGTCAGCATCACGGAACTTGATCCATTGTCGTTGTGCCGCCACTAACGCAGCTCTCGCATCGGCCCGCTCGGTGTCGCCACCCAGGAGATCAAGCGCGGCCCGGTAAGCGTCGTTTAGCTGCGCGTCAGCTCTAACGAAACCTTGGTGCGCACAAACAGCACTATCGGCACCCGATCCGTCGTTGTGACAAACAGGCTCTTGTGAGCTTGCCGTTGCAGTGACGCTTGCGGCAGCGAGGCAAAGGATCATCGACAGCTTGCGTCTCTTCATTTGGGAGCCCTCTGTTCCGTAACGGTGACCGAACGGGAATGACGTGCTTCTGTCATGCAAGCCGGCGAACCCACAGCCTCACGATTTCGATGGCATGGCGATTGTCGTCGCTGTCAGTGCGTGCACGAACGCTGAAATTGCCTCCACGACACCATCCGCGAGCGGCAGATCCGGATTCGAATAGGCGGCGAGGTTTTCTTGCAGATCCGCCGTGCGAACCGTCTTGAGTGCATGATTGGCGTCGGCAATCAGCGCCATTTCTGCCTGCGGATTTGCTCGCTGTAACAGTTCCGCGTCTTGTACGGTAACCTGGATATCGCGCGCTCCCTGCACGATGAGCACCGGCTTCCTATAACCGGCCAGCAGCGCTGCAGGATCGATGGTCAATTCGCTCATCAGGAAGCGCTGGACTTGCGGCCTGAACAACGGCATGAGCACCGGATCGATGTGGGTCGCTTCGACCCGCTCCCCGGCTTCCAGGGATTCGAGAATCGACAATGCATTTTCCAGCACCGGAGCATCGGCCGGGTTCGATTGCAGTTGTTGCCTCAATACGGGCCCTAGCGGGCGTCCCGCCGCAGATACCAGGATCAGGCCGGCGATGTCGGCCGATTGCCGCGCCGCCAGCAACGCCACCAAGCCACCCTCGCTGTGCCCCAACACCCAGACGCTGGAAGCACCGGTCCGCGCCCGGATGGCGGCTACCCACGAATGGATGTCGGTCGCGTACTCGTCGATCGTGACGTCATTTGCATCCGGTACTGCCTGCGCGCTGCCGTACATGCCGCGCTTGTCGATTCGAACCGACGCGATACCTTGACCAAGCAATCCTTCCGCGAGCAATCGATACGTCGACGCCTGAAGCCAGCTCGGCGCGTTGCCGTTTCTGTCGGTCGAGCCGGAGCCCGGCACGATCAGCACCACCGGGGCGTCGCCGGTGCCCGGTGACAAGAGCGTACCTTTCAGCGGGCCGGCCGGACCCGGCGCTTCGATTTCCGTCTGCACGGTTTGCAAAAGACCTCCCTGGTATTGAGCCACAGACAATCGCTCCAACAGAGCATGAGACCGCCGACATGGTTTAACGATCGAAGCAGCCGCGTCGACACGCTGCACGGGGCCGACTCCTGCTCGGTGCGATCGACCGAGCCCCTTCCCGCCGCCTGGTCGCGACCGGAGCTGGCCGCCCCCTTTCACCTGCTGCGAGCCTTCACGAAACCGCAACCACCGCACCGCGCCCCACACCCATCCCGTCTTCAGTGCCCGTCGCCGGTGAAGCGCCGCGGCTGATACGTCCTCTCATTCCAGGCAAACCGCGCAGCCTTGCCTGATGCAGCCTTGCCCTTCGGACGCACAACGAGGTCGTAATGCCCGTTGGTCATGTGAGGGCTGAACGACAGCACGTAGTGAACCTCCGTCGTGTTTTCCGCATCGCAGGCATCTTGCCGTGCGTCGCCCGAATCCTTGCCCTTTCCGGCCTTCTCCGCTACACACTCCGCGGCCCCGTCCTTGTCATAGGTCGACCAATCGGTAACGGCGGTGAAGATCGGCGTCACACGAGCATCGGCGTAGCGATACAGGCTCAGCATCTCGGTCGAATCGCTATGGGAAGTCGATGTGTAGTTATTGTTGAAGCGAACACCAAAGGCGATTTCCTGCGCACTGATTCGATAGGGAATGACGTCCATGGTCAGGAATACACTCCATAACATCGGTGACGTATCGACGCGCTCGCTTCGATCGCTCGCCAGCAGGCGGAACCGTTGCCCGTCTCGGGTCAGCACGCCCGTCCACAACTCCGCGTCGTCGTTATCGGTCGAGCGCTGCACCAATGCGGAGACGACCCACAGCGGCCCTGAAGCCGATGGCCCATGCGCCCATGGCGACAACGCGACAACGCGACACCCTTGACGCTATCCGCCGGCGCGGGATCCTTGCCCATCAGGGTACGCAACGCAGCTTGCTGCTGATCGCCGTCGTTCACGTCGCTTGCCGCAAACGTGCAATGTGCAACCAACGCCAATATGAACGCCAGCACCGTTTGTACACGGAAATAGCGTTTCTTGTCTTTTCGGATACCTTGATATCGTCGCATTTCCCGCATGCTGAACAACATTGCCTGTGTACTCCCCGTAGATCCACTGTGCAGCCAGTTGCAGGCAAGCCTCGTCGGATCGATGTCTCTGCACTCGACTGGAGGGGTGCCGGTCACTCGGGCACATACCGAATACGTCGAACCACATCTCGTGGATCGGCGTGGAATGGCACAACGCCTCGACCAGCGTTGGCCGTTGAGCATTTCCGTCTTCTAAAGCGCCCCAATCCGCATCGACACCAAGCCTGCTGCAATCCGGCTCAAGGCGCCTTGGCCAAAGCCAGAATGGCCATCACCGCATCGTCCTCGATTCCCTTGATATCCGACGGGAACCGATTCCTTTGCGGTATCAACACGATAAGCCCCTCGATCTGCGCCGTAACGAGTGCCGCGCGCCGGATGCGCACCGCTTGTGGCAGCGCCGGGTTCACGGCTTCGATGAGGCCGGCGATCACGCCGCGTTGAAATTCATACCCCTCCTCGAGCATCTTCCGCGCGAACTCCTGCGTTTGGGCCAGTGCCCAGAAGTTCACGAACAGGCTTTGAGTCCTGGGCTGCTTTCCGTCTTCGAGCAACAGTCGGACCACTTTCTCCAGCCGGCCCTCGGGTGTCAGCGACGTGTCCGCGTGCACGCCGTCGTACGTATTGGCGTATGCCTCCCTCGTCACGGTAAGGATGGCCGCGAAGATGTCTTCGCGCGTGGGAAAGTAGTGCTGCAGGTTCGACAGCGCCAATCCCGCCTTTGCCGCGACCTTTCGCATGGTCAGCCCGCCGTAGCCTTCGTCCACGAAGATCTCGATCGCACAGGCCATGATTTTGTTTACCGCGTTCTTGCCGCGTTCGGTCAAGACGCGTCCGTTATCGAGAGCCGCCCTCTTCAAGAATTCCTCCTGCTGCCCCGTGAGCGCATGCCCGGGGCGATGGTACTGATGACGCTTCGGCGCCGCTCATGCCCGGTCGCATGCCGCCCCGCCGTGTCCGCTCGATAGACGTGGAGCGGAGAAATAGGTTGGTCGACCGGATTGTGCAAAACCATTGAGACCTGTCATGGAGCCATGTCGGTTCCACTACAGGGGCCAAAAGGCCGAACCTGACGGCCGACATTCTACGCAGGATTGGAAATCCGGGGAGAGGCGTCGATATCGATTGGCGGGCGCACACATGACTGGCTCGATACCCGTCACAAAACGGGTCGAGCGACATATTTTTGTCGAGGCGACCGAACGCCGTTCACTCCTCGCCCTCCGCCCCTTTGCCACGCCCATGACGAAACGTCTATACTTGGACGATCCATCGACCGGCACGCTGAAGCATGCGAACCCGCGCGCGCCTCGATCCCTGGCCTCACCTGCCCGGAGCGACATGAGCGACTATCCCGTTTTCGACACGCTTTGCGATCTGCTGAACACGTCCGGCGCGCGGTTCCGTGTGCTGGAGCATCCGGCCGAAGGGAAATCCGACGCCATCGCCGCGCTGCGCGGCACGCGCCCCGAACAGGGCGCGAAGGCGATGCTCTGCACGTTCAAGGATGGCGGCGACACCACCGCGCTCGCGGTGATTCCCGGCCACCTGAAGATCGATTTCCGCAAGGTCGCCGATGCGGTCGGCCGCCGCAAGGCCACCCTCGCGTCGCCCGACCTCGCGGCCACCGTCACGCGCTGCGTGATGGGCGCCGTGCCGCCGTTCGTGTTCGACGCCAGCGTGACGCTCGTCGTCGATCCCGCCCTGGTCGAGCGCAACACGGAGATCGCCTTCAACGCGGGCCGCCTCGATCGCTCCGTCGTGCTCGACGCGTCCGACTACGTGCGGATCGCGCAGCCGCTGCTCGCCGACATCACCCGGCCGGAAGGGGCGGACGGCGAGTAACGCGCCGGTTGCCCCTTCCCCCGCTGCCGTCGCATCGATCCGAAACCTGACCGCGAAACCATCATGACCACCACCCAGAAACTCGTGCTGTCCGAACAGGCGTCGCTGATCGAACAGGTGCAGCGCATCGCCGAAGGGCTCGGTGCGATGTTCGCGCCGTTCACCGAAGTCGTGGTTCACGACCTGCGCACGCCGAAGCACGCGATCCTCGCGATCCACAACAACCTGTCGGGGCGCGCAGTCGGCGATCCCGCGACCGAACTCGGCCTCGCCCGCATCGCGGACGACGATTTCCCGCCAGTGCTCGCGAACTACCCGAACCGCTTCGCCGACGGCCGCACCGCGAAAAGCACGTCGATCGGCATCAAGGATTCGACCGGCCGCTATGTGGCCGCGCTGTGCCTGAATGCCGACGTCACGCTGTTCCGCGGCTTCCAGGGCATGCTGAACCAGTTCTGCAGCACGGACGGCGAAGCCGTCGCGGAAACGCTCGACCCGGCCGGCGCAGACGCGATCCGCCAGCGCATCGACGCGTTCGCGATGCGTCTCGCGACGACGCCGCGCGAACTGAAAACCGACCAGCGCCGCGAGCTGATGCAGACGCTGAAGGCCGACGGTTTCCTCGAAGTACGCCGCGCGATGGAGATCGTGTCGCAACATCTCGGCGTCTCGCGCGCGACCGTCTACAACGATGCGAAATGACGCAAGCGCGATACCCGCGCGGCTTTCCCGCTGACCGATTCCTACGACCACCGGACCACCCATGAACGCTCCGACTCTCCCCACCTACGACGACGTTGCCGCCGCCGCCGCCCGGCTCGAAGGCCATGCGCACCGCACGCCGGTGATGACCTCGCGGACGATCGACGAAGCGCTCGGCGCGCAAGTGTTCTTCAAGTGCGAGAACCTGCAGCGCATGGGCGCATTCAAGTTCCGCGGCGCGTTCAACGCGCTGTCGCGCTTCGACGCTGAGCAGCGCCGCAACGGCGTCGTCGCGTTCTCGTCCGGCAACCATGCGCAGGCGATCGCGCTGTCGGCGCGCATGCTCGGCATTCCCGCGACGATCGTGATGCCGCAGGATGCGCCGGCCGCAAAGATGGCCGCGACGCGCGGCTACGGCGGCAAGGTCGTGACCTACGACCGCTACACCGAGGATCGCGAGCAGATCGGGCGCGAACTCGCGGCGCAGCACGGGCTCACGCTGATCCCGCCCTACGACCACCCGGACGTGATCGCCGGCCAGGGCACGGCGGCCAAGGAACTGTTCGACGAAGTCGGTCCGCTCGATGCGGTATTCACGCCGCTCGGCGGCGGCGGCCTGCTGTCGGGCACCGCGCTCGCCACGCGCGCGCTGTCGCCGCACGCGACGCTTTACGGCGTCGAGCCGGAAGCCGGCAACGACGGCCAGCAATCGTTCCGCTCCGGCGCGATCGTGCATATCGACACGCCGCGCACGATCGCCGACGGGGCGCAGACGCAGCACCTCGGCAACCTGACGTTCCCGATCATCCGTCGCGACGTCGACGACATCCTGACCGCGACGGATGCGGAACTGATCGACTGCATGCGCTTCTTCGCCACGCGTATGAAGATGGTCGTCGAGCCGACCGGCTGCCTGTCGTTCGCCGCGGTGCGACGGATGAAGGACGCGCTGCAGGGCAAGCGCGTGGGCGTCGTGATCAGCGGCGGCAACGTCGATCTCGAGAACTTCTGCGCACTGGTGTCGGCGCCGGCATGAACGTCGCGGCGCGCATGAATATTCCGTCATCCGCGCCGCATCACTCCTTCACGTCGCGTTAAGTTTCGCGCCCTAGACTGATTACGTTGTCCCGCAGTCAGTCGTGAAGGAGCCACCATGAAATCGCACGCGATCGTCGCCGCCGCCCTGGCGGCTGCTTCCCTTTCGGCGTTCGCTCAACCGGGCGTGACGTCATCCGGTTTCCCCCCCGCGTCGCCGCACGACGCCGTCGCGCACGCGACGCACCGCTCGCCCGGCACGTTGCCGCACGCCGGCTTCGTGCTCGCGAAGATCGATCAGAACAATACGCCGCCCGATCGCGGCGGCGACCCGAGCGGCCGCACGCATTCCGGCTCGCACATGTGACGGCACGCGCCGGGCGTGGCAGCCGCGCCCGGCCGTCAGAACGCCGGCAGCGACGGATCGCGTGCAGCGAGGATGTCGTCGGTGCGTCGCTGCAGCGCGCCGTCGATCGTCTCCGGTTGCGGAATCAGCCAGTAGCGCCCTGCCCGGATGCCGTCGAACACCCGCGCGGCGAACGCGTCGGGCGTGAGCCCGTGCGCGTTCAGCATCGAGCGCATCGTATCGACGAAGCCGCGCACCTCGGGCCGGTCGTGCGCCGCGCCGAACGGGTCGTTGAAGATGCCCGACTGCACGGGGCCCGGCGCGAGCAACGACACGCCGACCGGTGCGCCGAGCATCTTCAGTTCTCCGTACAGCGATTCGGTCAGCGCGACCACCGCGAATTTCGTCGCCGAGTAAGGCGACATCAGCGGGCTCGGCAGGAACCCGCCGACCGACGCGGTATTCACGACACGCGCCGGCACGTTGCGTTCGAGCATCCGCGGCACGAAGCTGCGGATGCCGTTCAGCACGCCGTGCACGTTGATCGCGAAGCTGCGCTCGAAGCGTTCCGGCGTGATTTCCCAGCTGAAGCCGGTCGCCATCACGCCCGCGTTGTTGAACAGCAAGTCGACGCCGCCAAAACGCTGCCAGGCCGCTTCCGCCAGCGCGTCGACGGCTTCGGGCCGGCTGACGTCGGTCGGCACGCACAGGACGTCGGTGTCGAGCGTCGCGGCGAATGCGTCGAGCTTCGCCGGGTCGAGATCGGCCAGCACGACGCGCATGCCGAGCCCGGCGGCGTGGCGTGCGAGCCCGCTGCCGATGCCGCTGGCCGCGCCGGTGATCACGGCGGTGCCGCCGTCGAAGCGAATCGAATTCGTCATGTCAATCAAAGTCCTGTCGGGTCGATGTGGGGATGCGCATACGCGGGAATCACCGGCGGCGGCAACACCGTGCGGCCGTCGAGCGAGCGCACCGCGAGTTGCTGCGCGAGCGGGAAATGCAGGCTGTGCGTGACGAGGCCCGTGCGTTCGCGCGCCGGCAGGCTGCACAGCGCGAGCGCGGTCTCGGCGAGATACGCGACGTCCTCGGTCGGATAGCCTTCGGGGATGTAGCGCGCGGCGCCCGGCGTGCGAATCGCCGTGCTCGGCGCGACGAGATTCACCGCGATGCCGTCGGCTTCGAGTTCGGCTGCGAGCCCCTGCGTGAAGCGCGACAGCGCCGCCTTCACAGCCGCATAGACGGTCGCGCCGCCCGCACGCGAGAAATCGTCGAACGGCCGCAGCGGCGGCAGCGCCGTCACCGAGCCGACGTTCACGATCCAGCCGGCGCCGCGGGCGCGCATCGGCGGGATCGCGGCCTGTGCCAGCGCGAACGGGATGCGCAGATAGTGTTCGATCGTCGTGTCGAACATCGTCATCGGCATCGTGTCGACGCACGCGTAGTCGGCCACGCCCGCGTTGTTGACGAGGATGTCGAGGCCGCCGGCGGCTTGCGCCGCGCGCCCGACGAGCGCATCGCGCTCGGCCGCGTTCGACAGGTCTGCCGCAAGCGCAATGGCTTGGCCACCGGCCTGCTCGATCAGCGCAACGGTTTCGGCGAGCGTGCCGGCGGTCGTCGCCGATTGCGTGAGGCTGCGCGCCGTCACGACGACGGTCGCGCCTTCGGACGCGAGACGCTGGGCGATCGCACGGCCAATGCCGCGGCTTGCGCCCGTCACGAGCGCGCACTTGCCGGCCAGTACGCCGGTTCGGGTATCGGTCATCGTTGTCTCCTGTGATGGGCGTGCGGGCCGCTCAGCGGGCGATATCCGCAACATGAAGCACCAGCTTCGTTTTCGCCTCGCCCGTTTGAACGAGATCCAGTGCGCGGGCCGCCTGTTCGAGCGGGAAACGGTCGAAACGCGGCACGCGCAGCACGCGCTTTTCCAGTTGCGCCGCGATCCGGCCGAGCGTGCCGCCGCTCGGCATCCGGCTGTAGGTCATCGCGGTGCGCAGGCCGCGTCGTGCGGCAACGGCCGCCGTCGCGGCGAGCCGCTCCGCATCGCCGGCCGCGAGCGTCATGATGTTCACCAGCGTGCCGCCCGGCGCCAGCAGGTCGAGCGCATCGGGCAGCGTGTCGCCGCCGACCGCGTCGAGCACCAGATCGACGCCGCCGGGCGCCCATGCGTGCAGGGCCGCGACGATGTCCTGTTCGCGATAGTCGATGCTGGCCGCCGCGCCCAGCGATTCGACCGTCCCGCGGTTGCGTGCCGAACACGTCGCCGCGACGCGCGCACCGGCCTGCACGGCAAGCTGGATCGCGAACGTGCCGACCGCGCCGGCACCGCCGTGCACCAGCACGGTCTGGCCCGCCTGCAGCCCGCCGTCGTCGAACAGGCCGGCCCACGCGGCGAGCGCGGGCGTCGGCACCGTGGCGGCTTCCGCCAGGCTCACCGCATCGGGCACGCGCACGACCGAGTCGTGACGCACCGCGACGTATTCCGCGTATGCGCCCCAGCGCCCCGCGCCGACGTCGGTCTGCGCGAACACGCGCATGCCGGGTTCGAAACCGTCGACGCCGTCGCCGACCGCTTCGACCACACCCGCCGCGTCGAAGCCGATCACGAACGGAAACGTGTATTGCATGAAGGCGCCGAGGTAGCCTTCGCGACATTTCCAGTCGGCGGGATTGATGCCCGCGTAGGCGACGCGGATCAGCACGTCGCCGGGGCCCGGCGTCGGTGCCGGCACGTCGGCCATCCGCAAGGCGTCGGAATGACCGACGCGGTCGATCAACAGGGCTCGCATCTTCATGTCTCCAGGGCTTGTTTGATGTCAGCTTGATGTGGGCTGCGCGTTACGCCGCCGTGTCCGCCAGCAGGCTCGACACGAGCGGACAGAACGCATGCGAGATCGCATCGACCGTCCAGTCGGGGCTTTCGGCGTCGAACCGGCGATCGACCCAGCCCCAGTGATAGGGATGCATCAGGTATTCGCCGAGCAGATCGCCGACGTGCGCGAATTCCTGCTGCCACACATGCGTCCACGCGCCGGGCGTCTCGATCCGGCTCAGCCGCCAGTTGCGGATGCCGGGCATGAACGCGGGCATCTGCAGCAGTTCGCGCTCGAGCGCGGCGATCTGCGCTGGGCTGGCCTGCGGCCGCACGCGCAGCATCAGCGTGCGCCATACGCCGTCGCGCAGCGCCGGTTCGCGCAGGCCGCCGCCGATCGCGCAGCATTCGGCGCTGTCGATGCGCTCGATTCCCGGCAGTTGAGCGAGCGCCGCAAAATCCGCCGCGCCGTCGGCCGCCGAAGCGTCACGCAGCACGTCGAGCGTGTAGTCTCCCGCGCCCCAGCTGCCGTCCAGATTGCGTGCCAATGCCACCCGCTTCGTGCCAGCCAGCGTGTGCGCGGCTTCGTGCAATGCATACTCGATCGCGCCCACATTGCAATCCGCGGACACGAATACCTGTGCCGTGTCATGCCGCATGATCGACCTCCGTCAGCGCGTGCAGCGGCGCATCGGCATGCGTCATCACATGGCGGCGGCGCACGTCGCACAGCACGTCGACGGCGATCCAGAATCCGACCACGTCGGCATCCGTCAACGCACGCATCCGGTAATAGGCCGGCGCGTCGGCCACCTGCCACGTCAGCCACAGCGTGCTCGGCTGCCCCGGCACCGCGACGGGCGGCGATACCCAGCGGCCGGCCGCTTTCAGCCCGCGCGCCGCGTGGCTCGGCAGGTAACGGTCGCGCAGCAGTGCAAGCACGTCGGGAATGCGCTCGGGCGCGAGCGTGATTTCATCTACGATCTGGATCATTCGCGTGTCGTCCGTGGTCGTTCGTGACAGGGATGCGCAGCCGGCCTACGCCGTTCCGGCGAGGCCGAAGGCGGTCGGCGTGGATAGCATTCTTGCGTGACGACGGTTCGCAGACCCCTACCGGCCCGCTCACCGCCCCCTGTCGCAACGATCAGATCGGGAAACTCATGAAACAGCGCGCCGTCCCGGCCCGCAGCCGCATCCTGCCGGGCCTCGGTGCGCGCCTGCTGAGCGAACTCACGCGCAGCGGCGCGCCGCCAGCCGACCGTGATGCACAGCCGCCGCAACCGGCAGCGACGCCGGGCGATTTCGTCACGCTGTACCGCGACGCGATCGAACGCCTCGAGGCCCAGGTCGCGCGCGGCGACGGCCACCCGCCGATGCGCAAGCGCGAAGTCGACCTGATGTGCCGCTGCCTGCTGAGCTGCGCGACGCTGGCCGACGCAATCCGCTGTGCGCGCGAATTCGGCGAGATGCTGACCCCGCGCGCCGGCGCGCTGTCGCTCTCCGTGCGCGACGGGCGCGCGACGTTCCGGATGGATTCGCTGCGCCGCACACGCAGCCCGGCCGCGTGCCTCGTCGACCTGACGGGGTTGTTCTGCTATCTGCAGCTGTTCGGCTGGCTGATCGGGCAGCCGCTGCGGCCGACCGACGTCTGGCTCGGCCATCCGCGTCGCGACGACGCGATGCCGCTGCTCGGGTTGTTCAACGCGCCGGTCGAGGTCGGCCGTCAGACCTACGGCTTCGCGTTCGATGCCGCACGGCTCGCGTGCCGCGTGATCCGGCAGCCGGCCGAGCTCGACGCGTTTCTCGTCGATTTTCCGTTTCGCCTGATCGATGCGGCGCCGGCCGTCGTGTCGTGGGCGCAGCAGGTGCGCGGCTTTCTCGATGCGGCGCTCGCGCACGAGCAGGCGTTGCCGGCACTCGCCGAGCTGGCCGTGTGGCTCGGCGTCAGCGAGGCGACGTTGCGGCGGCGACTGGTCGCCGAACAAACCGGCTATCACGCGCTGCGGGAGCAATGCCTCTCCGAGGCCGCGCGCCGCTGCCTGCGCGAGTCGGACTGGCCGGTCGCACGGATCGCCGCGCATCTCGGGTTCGGCGGCGAGGAAGCATTCCGCCGCGCGTTCGTCAGGTGGACGGGTGTCGCCCCAAGCCGGTTCCGGCGCGATTGCATGGCAGCAAACCACGCCGTTTCATCAGACATGAAACGCGCCATCGACGCATGAAAGAAAGGATTTCGAAAGTTTTTGCGCGCCGATGACGTTTTTTCGCATCCCCGCACGGCCCGACAATTGACGCGCCGGAGCGCACGCCATTACCCTTGCGCGCTGATGGTTCCCAGGGATGGGATCAAAAGGGAACGCAGGAGAGGCCGCGCCTCGAATCTGCGGCTGCCCCCGCAACTGTGAGCGGCGAATCCGTGCCACTGCATGCCACTGGGAAACCGGGAAGGCCGGCACGAATCAGGACCCGCGAGCCAGGAGACCTGCCATCGACCCGAGGTCCAAGCAGCCGCACCGGGCGGGGTGTCCCGGCGCGCCAGGCACCGCCATTGGCGGTCGCCCGTTGCATGGACGGCCCGACCTCAGGATCCGCCCGATGTCCACTGTTACCGAATCCGCTTCCTCACCGGAAGCGTCGCGCCGGCACGCCGCCGGCATGCACGGCCCGCCTGCTCGCGCGCGCCGTTCCCAATCGACCGCGTCCGCCGGCATGTGCCGCGCCGATGCTCGCGACTGTGGCCCGCTCGGCCCGGTCGCGCGATAACCCGCTCACCGATAACAAAACCGGCGCTGCCCGCCGCCCGCCCACGATCGACGCATGCGCAGCCCGACCACAACGACAGCCTCATGAAGATTCGACACCTCCTTGCCACGTCCGCCGCGACCGCGCTTCTCTCGCCGCTCGCCCACGCTGCCGGCGACACCGCGGTTGGGCAACCGGCCCCGGCCACCGAAGGCGCCGACCTGCCGACGATCAACGTGACCGACACACGCCGGCTGCCCGAGTCGTTCGACCAGCGCTATGCGACGACCCAGGTGCTCACGCGCACCGATCTCGACCGGCTGTCGCCGAGCGACCCGAGCATCACGCAGGCGCTCGCGACGCTGCCCGGCGTGACCGTCTCGCAGAACGGCGGCCCCGGTTCGTCCGCATCGGTCAGCATCCGCGGCTCGTCGGCCAGCCAGGTCGCCGTGTTCATCGACGGCATCCGGATCGGCTCGCCGACCACCGGCATCGCGCCGTGGGCGGACTTGCCGACCGAAGCGTTCGAACGTGTCGAAGTGATCTCGGGGCCGGCCGCCGCGTCGTTCGGCGCCAATGCGATGGGCGGCGTCGTGCAACTCTTCACGCGCCGCGCGGCCAACCAGCCGAACCAGACCACCGTGTCGTTCGGCGGCGGCTCGAACAAGACGTTCGACACGCAGCTGCGCACGTCGGGCACGGTGCCGTCGACCGGGCCGCTCGCCGCGCTCGGCGGGCTCACCTACTCGCTCGGCCTGCACTCGTACAACACGGCCGGCATCGACGCGACGCGGCCGTTCGCGTACGGGCATGAGGCGGGCCGCAACCCGTACCACGCGCAGGATCTCGACGCGCGCCTCGGCTACGCGCGCGACAACTGGTCGATCTCGACGTTCGCGCTGTATCACCGGTCCGATCTGTCCTACGACAACCGCGGCTTTGCGAACCGCCAGCTCGATCATCAGCTGACGACCGGTATCGCGTTCCACCTCGATATCACGCCGGACACGCAGTTCGACCAGTCGTTCGGTTATGCGAACGATCGCGGGTTCATCTACGCGAGCGATCCGACCATCCCGACCGACCAGATCAATTCGCAGCGCATCAGTACGTCGACGTCGCTGACGCATCAGGAGCGCGGATTTCATCTGTTCGGGCTGCCGCTGTCGGGCGAAACCAAGCTCGCATACGACTTCACGCGCGAGCAGGCCTTCCTGCCGGTCGACATTCCGAACGGCGTGCCGACGCGCAACGATTCCGCGTTCTCGCTGCACCAGTCGGCAACGCTCGGCAGCGTGACGATGTTCCTCGCGGGGCGTCATGAAATCATCGCCGGGCAATCCGTGAATACGGGTAACGCGGCGCTGTCGTGGGCGATCACGCCGGTGTACACGGCGCGTGTGTCGTACGGCAATGCGTTCAAGCTACCGTCGTTCAACGACCTGTACTACCCCGGCTACGGCAATCCGAACCTCAGCCCGGAACGCAGCACGTCGGTCGAGGCTGCGGTCGATGCGAACACGTCGTACGGTACGTTCACGGCCGCGATCTACGATACGCGCGTCAGCAACCTGATCGCGTACAACCCGGCGACGTTCTCGCCGATGAACATCGGCCGCGCGCATATTCGTGGCATCGACCTGTCGTACAAGGGGACGATCGGCCGCTCGACGCCGGTGAGCCTCGCGGTCGGGATCCTGAATCCGCAGGACGAAACCAACGACTCGTGGCTCAACCGCCGGCCGCGCCAGACGGTCAGCCTCAACATCGATCACACGTGGGATGAACTGCACCTGCATGCGTTGAGCACGGGGGCGTCGCTGCTTTATGGCGGCACGACGTTCGACGATCCGGCGAATTCGACCTATCTGCCTTCGTATCTGACGGTGGGCCTGCGCGCGTCGTACCGGATCAATTCACACCTGACGGTGTCGGCGACGGTGTCGAATCTGTTCGACCGGCAGTACATGACTGCGTATGGGTACAACACGCTTGGGCGGACGGCGTTCGGGAAGGTGAGTTATACGTTCTGATGGGGCTGGGGAGGCTTTGGCCGGATAGGTGGCGAGGCCTCCCATTTGAAATGGCGTCTCCGATGTCTGCGCCACCGGATGCTTGAAACGGGTGATGCCGCCCCAAAACCGGGCGACCGACTGACGGCAACCGAGCGGCCAGTCTTTCGTCGCACCGCGCACGTTGCTGTCCGTATCAACACTGTTAGACTGCGGACGCCCTCTCCGCACATGTAGTCAACCATTCAGGACAGTGACATGACCGAATGCGCGCTAACCTTTACCAGTCAGGCCGAATGGGAAAACTGGTTAGAGCAAAACGGCACCACTTCGGCCGGAGCATGGCTGCGTCTGGCGAAAAAAGGCACCGGCCAGCGCACCGTCACCTACGAACAGGCGCTGGAAAGCGCCCTCTGCCATGGCTGGATCGATGGTCAAAAGCGCACCGAGAGCGAGCAATACTGGTTGCAACGCTTCACCCCGCGCTCCGCAAAAAGCATCTGGTCCAAACTCAACACAGACAGGGCTGAAGCGCTGATCGCCGCAGGCAGAATGCGCCCGCCGGGGTTGTGCGAAATCGAGAAAGCCAGAAAGGACGGCCGCTGGCAGGCTGCCTATACGTCGGCCAGCAACTCGATCGTGCCGGACGACCTGCAGGCGGCTTTGGACGCCAATCCGGAAGCCCGCAAGTTTTTCGCAACACTGAACAGCCGTAACCGATATGCCATCTTGTTTCGGATACAAAATGCCAAAAAGCCGGAAACACGGGCGCGCAAAATCCGGGAATTCATCGACATGCTGAATCGCGGCGAAACCATCCATCCATAGATTTTTCGCTTACGGGAGTGGTGCCAAACGGGACATATCGTCTGTCAGGGCTGCTTCGGCTCGGCAGCCGGTATTGCAACGCGCAATCGCGAACGCGGCGACTGGGGGTGAACCATGGACCAAAGCGGTGACTTTATCGTGCGCACCATGTCGGCCGACGAAGTAGCGATGTCGGTCGAATGGGCCGCTGCAGAGGGCTGGAACCCCGGTCTGCATGATCCTCATTGTTTCAGGAAAGCGGACCCCGCCGGGTTCTTCGTCGGCGTCTGGCGCGGCGAGCCGGTCGCGTGCATTTCCGCTGTCGCCTATGACGAACGCTTCGGCTTCATCGGCCTCTACATCGTGAAACCCGGGTTCCGCGGCCAAGGCTTCGGCATCCGAACCTGGCAGCATGGCATGCGTTACCTCGGAGACCGCAACATCGGGCTCGATGGTGTGGTGGCCCAGCAGGCGAACTACAGGAAGTCCGGATTCGCGCTCGCATACCGCAACATCCGCTATCAGGGGCGCGTGGACGGCATCGGATGCGCGCACGTAGTGGCAGCGGCCGACGTGCCCTTCGAGCAGTTGCTTGCCTACGATCGCCAGTGCTTTCCCGTGGCACGCGAGCGTTTCGTGTCCGCCTGGATCGCGCAGCCGGATGCCGTTGCGCTCGCGACGATCGACGCCGGCCGAGTCGCCGGCTACGGTGTCATGCGCCGTTGCAGGACGGGCTGCAAGATCGGCCCGCTTTTCGCCGACGACCCAGGCGTCGCCACCGGGCTATTTCGCGCGCTGGCGGCGCGCATGCCCGGCGAGGTCATCGTGCTCGACGTGCCGGAAACGAACCCCGCGGCCGTCGCGCTGGCGGAACGGCACGGCATGACGAGCGTGTTCGAAACCGCACGGATGTACACGAAAGAAGCACCGGCGATTGCGATCGACCGCGTGTTCGGGGTGACGTCGTTCGAGCTGGGGTGATCGTCATAAAAACTGAACCTCTCGAGCATCAACCCATGAACGGCAAACCACACAAGGACGACATCAGCATCGGCCCGGATCGCTGGATCGAATTCGGCGATCTGATGGGCAAGCAGGCGCAGGCGGTTCCGATCGATCCCTGTCTCGCAGGGATCATGCCGTTGATCGATGCACTGGAGACCGATTGCGTCGCCGAATGCTGCGGCATCCACGCGTTCGTTTTCTGGCCGGACGAGATCGCGAGCGCGGTGGGCACGCGCGATCGCACAGCGCTGGCGCAACTCGCCGACGATCTGCTGACGGTGCAGCGTTCGATCGACGCGTTGCCGGCCGATCTCGTCGTCAGCACACGAATGAACCAGTATTTCCGGAAAGCGGCCATGCTCGAGTTGCTCGCGCATATCGGGACGACGGTCGACGCCATCCGGTCGCAACGCGATGCGCACGACGCCTCGACCTAAATGACCCCGCGCACGCCCGCGACGACCTGAATCACGCCGAATACCGCAATCACCGCCGCCGACACGCGCGACAGCCCATGCATGAACGCGAACGACATCTTCGTGCGCAATGCGGCGGTCGTACCGCTCAGGCACAGCCACCACGTCGCGGAACCGATAAACACACCGGTAACCATCAGCGCCACGGCCGGCCACATCGCCCCTTCCCGCGCGCCCGACAGCGGGCCCAGCGCCGCGAAAATCCCGACGAACGACAGGATCGTCATCGGGTTCGACAGCGTCAGGCCGAACGTCGTCACAAAATCGCGCAGGACGGTCGTGCGCGGCAGGTCGCGCTGCGCCGTCGACGCGGCCGGCGCCTGACGCGCGATGGTCCATGCCAGCCACACGAGGAACGCGCCGCCGCCGATTTTCAACCCGACGGTCAGCATCGGGAATGCCGTGACGACACCCGCGATGCCAAGCGCACCGAGCAGGCCATAGATCGCGTCGGCGCACGCGGCGCCGACTCCCGTCGCGAATCCCGCCTGAAAGCCGCGGCTCAGGCTGCGCTGAATGCACAGCATGCCGATCGGGCCGACGGGCACCGCAATCGACAGCCCCATCACGACGGACTTGATGAACAGCATCGCCTGCTCCTTGCAACATGCAACGGGTGGAACAGGCATCGTAGGGAAAGTCCCGTCATCGCTGAATGCGGTTTTTAAGGAAAAATGGCCACTTCACCTAAAAAAATACCGCCGCGATGGACGATCTGGACTGGAAGGTAGTGACGCTGTTGCAGGCCAACGGCCGCATCAGCTACACGGAGCTGGCGCGCCAGGTGCACCTGTCGGTGCCGGCGGTGACGGAACGCGTGAAGCGGCTTGAAGCGGCCGGCGTCATCGAGGGCTACACGGCCCGGATCAATCCTGCCGCGGCCGGCTATCCGGTCAGCGCGCTGATCGGCATCACGGTGCCGCAACCGGCAAAAGCCAAATTTCTCCGGTTGCTGGAGACCATTCCCGAAGTCGTCGAATGCCATCACGTGACGGGCGCGGACTCGTACATGATGCGGCTCGCCGCAATCAGCATGACCCATCTCGAACAACTGATCGAACGCATCAACCTGTACGGCGAAACACGCACGTCGATCGTGATGTCGACGCCGCTGCCCGCACGCGGGCTGGCGCGGCCGCCGTCGCAGCGCGACGTCGTTCGCGATTGACGCATCGAGAGGCCCCGTCCGATCCGCTTCCCGCAGGGGATCATCAAGCAACGTTGTTCGGCGGTAGCCGGAGGTCGACTTTCGGTCGGCCGGTTACCGCCGTGACGATCCGAGTCGATCGACTACTTGCCGGCCAAGCCACCCAGGCCGCCGAGGAGACCGCCCGCCAGGCCCGTAACAGGCGCAAGCGGGTTGGAGAGACCGCCCAACGGTGAGCCGCCGCCCGTGCCGGTTGCCGAACCGTTGTGGACGGTCGCCGGAATGCCGCCGACCACGCTCGTCACCAGGCCCGCGACCGGCACCGCACCGTTCGCCCCGCTCGGGTTCACGAGGCCGCCCGCATTGGTCACGGTATCGCCGACCGCACGAACGAGTTCGCCGACACCGCTGACCAGCGGCTGGGGCGACGTGGACGTCACCTTCCATCCCGCCGACGTGATCGCGCCGCCGATCTGCCCGAGCAGGCCCGCGACGGGCTGTCCGAGGCCGGTCGCCGTGCCGACCTGTTGCGTGACCTGGCCGACGGTCGTGACGAGCGGTGTGATCGCCGTGCTGATCGCCTGCGTCGTATGCTGGACCGGGCCCGACGAAAGCGCCGAGCCGAGCATCGTGCCGCCCGTCTTGAGGCCACCGGCGACGGTATCGAACAGGCCGCCGGCCGGCGTCGTGAGCGGTGCCAGCGGCGACAACGGGCCGGTGCCGAGCGCCTTCACCGTTTCGCCGAGGCCAGTGACCGGATTGCTGGTCGAGTCAACGATGGAACCCAGCCCGGCGACCGTCGTGCCGACGGGATTCGCCGTAAAACCGGTCTGGCCGATGCCGTTGCTTATGGCGTTCGTCGCGTCGCGGATGATCGTGCCCGCGCCCGTGACCGTGTCGCCGAGGCCGGTCGCCGCGCCCTTGCCCACTCCCGGCGGATTCATGCTGCCGATCGTGGTGCCCGCGTCGATGACGACCGCGCCGACGGAGTTGATGATGCCGTACGTGCCGGGGGTACCGCTCGTGCCGCTGGTTCCGCTCGTGCCACTGGTTCCACTCGTGCCACTGGTTCCACTTGTGCCACTGGTTCCGCTCGTACCGCTGGTCCCACCCGTGCCACTCGTACTCGTTCCGATGGTATTACCACCCGGCTTCGGCGCCGTAACATCGCTGCCGCCACACGCCGCCAGCGCACACGCCGCGGCAATGGCGGCGAGCGCAGCGTTCGCCTTGATGAAATGATTTTGCATGGAAGCCCCGTTCGCTTTTTTTCAGCTCGATCATCCCGACAAGCACCTATCGTGCCATTGCGATCGGCATCCACGACGACTTCACGCCCACGCCGGACTGCCGTGTCCCGACGGCCGTCCGGGGCCCAACGCCTGGCGTCCTGGCTCGCCTTCATCATCGGGGATCGAGCCTTGCGTTCCGGGTAACGCATGCGTAACGCAGCCCCAGCGTTACGTAGCATCCCGAGGTGAAAGCCGCGGCCGAGCCCCTGTCGCCAGCACTCCAGCGCGCGCAACGATGCGCTTGCCGACACCCGCCCCATCGTTCACACTCGCCGCACCACCGGCACCCCGATACCCGGACAGGACAGACGATGAACACCCCGCGCGAAGTGCTGAAAGCCGCCGACATCGCGGCGATGGAACCGGAACACTCCGTCCATCCGTTGAACGGCAATGCCGTCCGCCTGAAGCGGTCGCTTGGCGACGCAACCGGGCTGACACAACTCGGCTTCCATCTGATGACCTTGATGCCCGGACACGAATCCACCGAATACCACCGGCATCTCTACGCGGAAGAGTGTGTCTATATCCTTTCGGGAACCGGCGAAGCAGTCGTCGATGGCCACACCTATGCGATCGGCCCGGGCGACTTCATGGGATTTCCGCGCGGCGGCACTGCGCACACGATGCTGAATACCGGCGATCTGCCGCTGGTCTATCTCGTGGCGGGCGACCGTCCGGAACACGACGTGTGCGACTATCCGAAGCTCGGCAAGCGGCTGTACAAGGCGGGCGCCAACAAGGTCTTCGTGGATCTCGGCACGGCTCCTGCTTGATGCACGCATCGCTCGATGCAAGCCCGGCCAAAGCCGGACATCACCCGGCAGGCGGCGATCCCCAGCCCCCGCGCCACCTTGCCCGTCACGGCCGCTTCACGAGCTTCACGATCGTGAGCTCACCCTTGACGTTTTCCACCCGAACCCTGACTTTGTCGCCAACATGCAGCGGCCGGATCATGGCTGCGTCGGCAACCTTGAACGCCATCGTCATCGGCGGCATCCCGACATTGTCGAGTGCGCCGTGCTTCAAGGCCACCCGTCCGCGACCGGCGTCGATCTCCTTGACCTCGGCATCGGTCAGCGCCGATTCCGGCGCCGACATCTTCGCGCCCCCCATGTTCATGTCGGACATGTCACCGCCCGCGACCACCGGCATCGCAACGACAATCATCGCCAACCATGCGGCGGCGGCCTGAAAGCAGGTTGTCATCGACACGCTCCCGTCGGGCCGGACACGCTGTCGCGACAGGCGCGGGCGCCCGTCACACGATCAGCGTCACCCCGGCCCACGCAATCAGTACAACGCCCAGCGCACGCCCGATACGTTCGCCGCCGGGCAGGATCTTTTCCGCAAACACGAACAACGACAGCGCCGCGATCCACACGACATTCATCACGCCGCCGACGAACAGCAGCGCCATCAGCAACCAGCAGCAGCCGACGCAATAGAAGCCGTGCCGCACACCCAGCAGGAAACTGCCGGCGACGCCCGGTCGCCAGTGCGCGACCAGGAACCCGGCCGGCGCCCGGCATTGCCGCAGGCACGCGCGTTTCAGCGGCGAGAACTGATAGAGCCCGGCCAGCGCCAGCACGATCGCGGAAAGGACGGCGCTCTTCGACCACAGCATCATCGCGGAGATCAGCCCGGCCGGCTGCAGCATCGCCTGAAGCAACGCCGCGCCGATCGAGAAGGCGAGCCACGCGGCCAGGTAACCGGCCAGCAGCGATACCGACGTGAACGCGGAACCCGCCCCGTCCGCACCGCGCTGCCGCAGCACACGCCGGTACAGCATCACGAGCGGCGCCGCGCTGGGCGTCATCATCGCGATCATCATCACCCACCACATCACGATCACGGTCGGCAGCGATGGATCCATGTTGCCCATGACGTTCGCCAGGCGATGCGGAAAGAGCGCGACGGTGGTCATCTCCAGCGCCGACATGCCGGTGCCCGCCCCGGTCCACAGATAGAACCAGCACAGGCCGACGAGCGCCGCCATGCCGAGCAGCGTGATGACGCGCTCGCGCCCGAGCCAGTGGCCGACAGGAATCATGCCGCGACGCGGTGCCGGACCAACCCGTGGTTGTTCAGGTGCAGCCGCGCGAACTGCGCATAGGTGCCGTCGAGCGTCAGCGGAATGTGGCCTTGCGAGCGCGACGTGCCGGAACCGATCTCGGCCAGTTCGTATTCGAAGCCGTGCGGGAGGTCGATCCGCGCGCGATGTTCGGCACCCGTCACCGGATTGCGGATGGGATTGCCCTCGACATCGAACACGCCGTCGACGTGAATCCGGCCACGCCGCGCGTCGACATCGACGTCGAAATCGATCTTCGTGAAGATCGGATCGAACGCCTGCTCGAGCGTCGACGCGAATACCGAGAACATCGTCGCAAACGGATCGGTATCCTGACCGGTCATGATCTTCAGCACCGCGTCGCGCTGCGCCGGGCTGGCGCGCTCGTCGACGATCGGCTGGCATCGGCCCCTGCCCTCGTGGATCGCCCCCGGCCACTCGAACACGACCGCGATCCTGACGCCGTCGAGCACCACGTCGCCGTAGTGGCCGCTGTCGATCGAAATCGCGCCCATCGCCGCGCAATGACCATGGGTCGGCAGCGCATTGAACTGGCACGGACAACCGTATGAGCAATTGCAATTGATCAATTCGGTGCCCTGAATCTCCCACGGCGTCATGGCTCCACCTCGCGCTCGGCTACACAGGAATGTTTCGAATCTAGTGCACGGCACAGGGGAAATCAAAGCCGCGATGGCGGCGCGAATCGGCGCGTGAAAACCGTCCGTCAAGCGCTCGTGGAAGACGTTTCGACACGCTCGTGCAAGACCGCACCGGCAGACGTCGGCGCATGCGAATGCCGCACATATCTCACACGACCAGCGACGCGACGATCGCGCACCACAACGCACTCGCGCCGCACAGAAACACGCGCCGCGCGACGAACATCCGCGATTCGTCGTCGGGGGCTTTCATCGGCGACGTGGCGAGAAACGGCACGCTGACGAGGCACGCGAACCCGGCCAGCGCCGGCAGGATCACGACGTAGTCGCCGAACCGCCACGGCAGCGGCTCGTGCCAGCCCCAGTAGCCGAGAAACAGCATGCCCATCGAAAACATCGTCGCGGCGGCCGAACTGAGCGCGACCACCGATCCCGTCGGAAATTGCATGGGAGCCTCCCCTCGCGCGGCGTGCGCGACGCCGGATCATTATCCGGGCACGGCAGGAAAGCGCACAACGACGGCCGATGGCGGCGGATGGAAGGCAAGGCTCGAACCGGCGTCCGGGCCGACCCGCGCGTCGACGGAGCGGAACCCGATCCTGTCGGCCGGTTGCGCCTGCGGCGCGGGGATCCGGGGGCGGCGCTGACGATTGCGGCGATGCCGCACCGATAATCGTTGTCACGGATTGACAGCGATCGGTTTCGCGTGACGGAAGCGCCAGGCTTCAACCCGGCTTCTTCGCGGCCTGCATGACGGAAATCCAGCCCACCACCGCCGCGGCGACCCAGCAGCACGCGATCATCAGGTCGAGATCCATCCAGCCTTCGAAGTTCGTGCTGTTTTCGAAACTGCAGCGCTGCTGGCCCCTGACCCACACGCAGCCATTGATGAACTGCTGGATGTGCATATAAACGCTGTAGACGGCAAATGCCGACGCAATGATTGTGAGCCGCAAACGGACGTGCTTTTTCATGTGACGCGGATGCCGGTGGGAAAGCCTGTGCCGATCTTACGGCAACGGCAACCTGCCCGGCAATCCGTCGCATCCTGGGCCGCCCGGATACCCGCTCACCCGTCGATCCGCCTGATCGTCCCCAGGCAGTCCGCCGCCAGCTGCTGATAGATCCGCGTACCGTTCGCCTTCGCGTCGATCTCCGCGTCGCTGAGCCGCCGCACGACGCGCCCCGGCACGCCCGCGAGCAACACGCCGCGCGGTACGTCGTAGCCGGCCTTCACGAACGCGCACGCGGCGACGATCGTCGTGGCGCCGATCGTCGCGCCGTCCATCACGACCGCGTTCATCCCGATCATCGTGTCGGGTTCGAGCGTCGCGCCATGCACGATCGCGCCGTGGCCGATGTGGCTGTTGACGCCGAGCCGGCACGTCTCGCCGATCCCGACGTGCAGCACGCAGCCGTCCTGCACGTTGCTGCCGTCTTCGACGACGATCGCACCGAAGTCGCCGCGCAGGCTCGCATGCGGGCCGATGTAGCAGCGCGCGCCGATCGTCACGTCGCCGATCACGACCGCGCTCGGATCGACATACGCGGACGGATCGATGCGCGGCCGCATCCCGTTGAATTCGAACAACGGCATCGGTCAGAGCGCCGCGGCCGCTTCCGGCACGAGCGTGAACAGGTCGCCGACCACACCGTAGTCGGCCACGCTGAAGATCGGCGCTTCCGGGTCCTTGTTGATCGCGACGATCACCTTCGAATCCTTCATGCCGGCCAGGTGCTGGATCGCACCCGAGATGCCGACCGCGATGTACAGCTGCGGCGCGACGATCTTGCCGGTCTGGCCGACCTGGTAGTCGTTCGGTACGTAGCCGGCGTCGACTGCGGCGCGCGATGCGCCGAGTGCGGCCTGAAGCTTGTCGGCCAGCGGCTCCAGCACCTTCGTATAGTTCTCGCCACTGCCCAAGCCGCGGCCGCCCGACACGATGATGCTTGCGCTCGTGAGTTCCGGACGGTCCAGCTTCGTCACTTCACGGCTCACGAACTGAGACTTGCCGGCGTCCGCCACCGCTTCGATCTTCTCGACCGATGCGCTGCCGCCTGCTGCTGCCACCGGATCAAACCCCGTCGCACGCACCGTGATGACCTTGATCGGATCACTCGACTGTACCGTCGCAATCGCGTTGCCCGCGTAGATCGGGCGCTCGAACGTATCGGCCGATACCACCGCCGTGATCTCGGAGATCTGTGCGACATCCAGCTTCGCGGCGATACGCGGCGCGATGTTCTTGCCGTAGGCGGTAGCCGGCGCGAGGATGTGCGAGTAGCCGTTCGCAACGTTCATCACCGTCGCTTCGACGTTCTCGGCCAGACCGTTGGCCAGTTGCGGCGCATCGGCCAGCAGCACCTTCGACACACCGGCGATCTTCGCCGCTGCGTCGGCCGCCGCCTGTGCGTCGTGTCCAGCGACGAGCACGTGAACGTCGCCGCCGCCCGCCGAATCGAGCGCCCGTGCGGCAGCCACGGCGCTCAGCGTCGCGGCCTTGATCGACGCGTTGTCGTGTTCCGCAATCACCAGAATCGTCATTTTCTTGCGTTCCCTGTCACAGCACCTTGGCTTCGGTCTTCAGCTTCGCGACGAGCGTCTGCACGTCCGGCACCTTCACGCCGGCCGCGCGCTTCGGCGGCTCGTTCACTTCGAGCACCTTCAGGCGCGGCGTCACATCCACACCGAGGTCGTCGGGCTTCACGGTTTCGAGCGGCTTCTTCTTTGCCTTCATGATGTTCGGCAGCGTCACGTAGCGCGGCTCGTTCAGGCGCAGATCCGTGGTGATGACGGCGGGCAGTTGAAGCGACAGCGTTTCCGCACCGCCGTCGACTTCACGTGCGACCATCGCACGGCCGTCGGCGACCACGACCTTCGATGCAAACGTCGCCTGCGGCAAACCCGCCAGCGCAGCGAGCATCTGGCCCGTCTGGTTCGAATCGTCGTCGATCGCCTGCTTGCCGAGGATCACCAGTTGCGGCTGCTCCCTGTCGACCAGCGCCTTCAACACCTTAGCGACGCCGAGCGGCTCGACACGGTCATGCGATTCGACGAGGATCGCGCGATCCGCGCCGATCGCGAGCGCCGTGCGCAGCGTTTCCTGCGCCTGCGCGACACCGACCGACACGGCCACCACTTCGGTCACGACGCCGGCCTCCTTCAACCGCACGGCCTCTTCCACCGCGATCTCGTCGAACGGGTTCATCGACATCTTCACGTTCGCGATGTCGACGCCCGTCCGGTCGGATTTCACGCCGACCTTCACGTTCGCGTCGACCACGCGTTTCACTGCCACGAGCGCTTTCAACTGCCTGTCTCCTGTTCCGTTGCGTGCGCCGCGCCGCGTCAGCGCGCGGTAAAGCCACCGTCGATCACGAGCTCCGCGCCTGTGACGTAGCGGCCTGCCGGCGACACGAGATACAGGATGCCGGCCGCGATGTCGCGCGGGCTGCCGATCTTCGCCATCGGCACGTTGGTCTGCATGTACTCGAAGGCGCGATCGGGGTCCTGCCCCATCTGGCGGAACGCTTCCTCGAGCATCGGTGTGCGGATGTAGCCGGGATGCACCGAGTTCGCACGGATGTTCTTCGCCGCGTACAGCATCGCATCGACCTTCGCCATCATCCGCACCGCCGCCTTCGACGCGTGATACGCGGGCACGTCGGGCCCGCCGACGATCCCGTACATCGACGACAGGTTCACGATCGAACCGCCGCCGGCCGCGTCGATATGCGGAATCGCCGCACGCGTGCACAGGAACACGCCGTTCACGTTCACGTCCTGCACGCGCTGCCACTGTGCGAGCGTGAGCTCGTGCGTCGGCACGTTGTGGCCTTCGATGCCTGCGTTGTTCACGAGCACGTCGAGGCGCCCGAAGCGCGCGACGATCTCGCCGAACACGCGCGCCACATCGGCCTCGTGCGTGACGTCGAGCGACCAGAACGCGGCCCGGCCGCCCTGCGCGCGGATTTCCTCGACCAGCGCTTCCGCCGGTTGCGACAGCACGTCGAGAATCGCGACGCTCGCGCCGGCGGCAGCCAGCGTGCGCGCGGTCTCCGCGCCGATGCCGCGCGCGCCGCCGGTGATCGCGGCCACCTTGCCGCGCAGGTCGAACAGGTCTTCGATGAGCTTCATGTCGTCTCCAGGTATTCGTTCAGACAGGCCGCCCGCATCGAGGCCGACCTTCAAGGGCATCCGGCGTTATCGCGTATTCTGCGTCGCGAGAAAATCGAGGCATTCCCGATTGAAATAGTCGGCGTGTTCCACCATCACCCAGTGGCCGCACCGGTTCATCAGCACGAAGCGCGCATCGCGGCAGCGTTCGAGGAACTTCAGCGCGCCACCAACCGGATTGAAGCGGTCGTCCGTGCCCCAGAAACCGAGCACCGGCGTACGCAGGTCGCCGAGCGCGTCGGTCAGGTTCGGCACGCTCATCGTCGACAGCACTTCGGTCGGCTGTTCGACGCACACCTTCATTCGCTCGGCGACGAGCGCGTCGGTGACGATCGCCGGGTCGTGCACGAGCAGCGTCAGCAGCTCGCGCATCGTGTCGTCATTCATCTGGCGGTTGGTGAACAGCTTCACCATCCGCTGGATGCCTTCCATCCGGAAATAGGTGTCGCGATCCTCGACGCCGCCCGGCGCCATCATGATCAGCCCGTCGACTTCGTCCGGGTAATCGAGCGCGTACTTCAGCGCGATCGCGCCGCCGAGCGAGTTGCCGAGCAGCACGGCCGGGCCGATGCCGAGCGCGTTCAGCTGCGCATGCAGCGCGCCGACGAAGAAATCGAGCGTATAGGCGACGTCGGACGGCTTCGACGACTGCCCGTAGCCGGGCAGGTCGACGACGATCGCGCGATAGCCGGCCGCCGCGAACGCGGGCACGTTGTGCTTGAAGTTGCTGAAACCGCTGGCGCCCGGGCCGCTGCCGTGGACGAACACCACGGGCCGGCCTTCGCCCGCCTCGTAGTGGTGCAGGCGCAGGCCGCCCGGCACGTCGGTGAAGATGCCGGCCGGCGGCGTCGTGGGGATCGTCATCGCGGGGTGTCTCCTTCGTCGTTCGATGGATGTCTGCCACGATGATTGCGCCGCCGGCGCCGGCCGGCATCATCCTTTCAGACTACGAAGCCGCGCGCGCTTCTTCCTATCATCGGCCCACCGAAACGGAGGCAACGATGAACGGATTCGACTACAGCGGCAAGACGGTGCTCGTGACGGGCGGCACCAAGGGCATCGGGCGGCGCATCGCCGAACGGTTTCTCGCGGCGGGGGCGCGCGTATTCGTCTGCGGACGCAGCGCGCCCGACACGCCGCCGTCGGCCGGCGGACGCACGGCGACGTTCGTCGCGGCCGACCTGCGCGACATCGAACAGGTCGACGCGATGCTCGCGACGATCCGTGCCGCGGCCGGCAGCCTCGACGTGCTCGTCAACAATGCGGGCGGCTCGCCGTTCGCGCTCGCGGCCGACGCGTCGCCGCGCTTCACCGAATCGATCGTGCGGCTGAACCTGATCGCGCCGCTGCAGCTCGCGCAGCGCGTGAACGCGATCATGCAGCCGCAGCCCGAAGGCGGCGTGATGCTGTTCATCGCGAGCGTCAGCGCGTCGCGTCCGTCGCCCGGCACGGCCGCGTATGGCGCCGCGAAAGCGGGCCTCGTCAACGCGGTCACGTCGCTCGCGGTCGAGTGGGCGCCGCGTGTGCGCGTGGGCGCGATCAGCCCGAGCCTCGTGCAGACGGAATCGGCCACCGAAGGCCACTACGGCGACGACGATGCGCTCGACGCCATTCGCGCGACGATTCCCGCCGGCCGGCTCGCGACCCCCGACGACGTCGCCGCCGCGTGCCTGTTCCTCGCATCGCCCGAAGCGTCGTACACGTCGGGCACCAACCTGCGGCTCGACGGCGGCGGCGAGCGGCCCGCGTTCCTGTCCGCCGCGCAGGCCGCCGCGCACTGATGCACGCACGGCAAATCGGTGCCGCACGAATCGTTGCCAGTCCTAGGGAAGTCATCTAGTTCATTTTGACGATTCCCTGCTACCGCGATCTCCCTACTCTGCCTCTCACGACAACACACATAGTCGACCGTCGTCGATACCCCCAAGAGGAGACACCATGCATCAACGGATTTCGCGCCGTACCGACAAGCGGGCAACCGCCACGCTGTCGACGCTGGCCGCCGCGCTGCTGGCGTGTGCCGCTCCCGGCGCACATGCAGGCAGCACGATCGAGCTGGGCGCCGACACGACGCTGGACTACACGTTCACGCTCAGTTACGGCCTCGGCATGCGCACCCGCGCACCGAGCGGCAATCTCCTCACGCCGGCGAACATCAACGGCGACGACGGCGACCGCAACTTCGCGAAGAACAAGCTGATCGAGAACCAGGTCAGCCTGCTCGGCGAAGTGAACCTGAAGCACGACGACTGGGGCGTGTTCGTGCGCGCGGACACGTTCTACGACCAGGCGTATCGCCGCCCGAACTACAACGACGCGCCGGGCACCGTGAACCAGTCGGGCCAGTACAACAACTTCACGAGCGACGCGCGCTACTGGTCGGGCGGCCACACGACGCTGCTCGCCGCGTATGCGTACAACACGTTCAAGATCGGCTCGACGAGCCTGAACGTGAAGGTCGGCGACCAGGTCGTCGCGTGGGGCGAAAGCCTGTTCTTCCCGAACATCGCCGGCGCACAGGGGCCGTCCGACGCGACCAAGTCGTACATGGCCGGCGCCGAAGTGAAGGACATCCTGCTGCCGGTGCCGCAGATCTCCACGCAGTGGCAGATCACGCCGAACTTCAGCCTGCTCGGCTACTACCAGTTCTCGTACCAGCAGAACCGGCTGACCGCGCCCGGCACGTACTGGAGCTATTCGGACGTCACGGGCCCCGGCGCGCAGTTCATCATCGGCCCGGGCGGGATGATCATTCCGCGCGGCCCCGACGACAAGCCGAGCGCGCGCAACCAGTGGGGGATCGGCGCGCGCTTTCGCGTCCTCGGCGACACCGAGCTCGGCCTGTACCACCTGCACTACAACGACATGAACCCGAGCGTCGTCACGACGTACTTCCCGACGCTCCAGTACCAGCAGAAGTATTTCAGCAACATCAAGCTGACCGGTGCCAGCTTCTCGACGCAGGTCGGCCCCGTGAACGTCGCCGGCGAAGTGTCGTACCGCCAGGGCGCCGCCGTGCTCGTCAACACGCCGACCGGCCCGCAGTCGACCCGCGCGAACGTGCTGCAGACGAACCTGTCGGGCATCTACTCGATCGGGCCGAGCTTCCTCGCAAATTCGCAGTCGCTGATCGGCGAACTCACGTACGTGCATGCCGGCAGCATCTCCGAGCTCGACGGCTCGACCACGCTCGCGAATTCGCGCAATGCGCTCGCGATGGAGATCGCGTGGACGCTCAGCTACAAGAACGTGTTCAACGGCTGGGATCTCGATGTACCGCTGACCTACACGCACGACCTGACGGGCACGTCGCCGCTCGCCGGCGCGCTCGGCTCGCTGACGGGCCAGGGCGACCACCGCGTGACGGCCGGCGTGACCTTCACGCGCCTGAGCAACCTGCAGCTGTCGCTCGTCTACGCGAAGTTCCTCGGCTCGCCGAACCCGGTCACGCGCCCGCTCGCGGATCGCGACTACGTGCTGGCCACGGCGACCTACCACTTCTGAGCGGCCCGGCCGCTCGTCATTCAGCACTATGAGGATCGACATGAAACGCATTCATCTCCCCCTCCTGCGCGCGTCGGTGATGGCCGCATGCGCGGTCGTCGCGACGGCGTCGTTCCCGAAGGTCACGCCGGACGACCTGAAGGCGCTCGACGGCCCGCTGACGCCGATGGGCGCGGTGCGCGCCGCCAGCAAGGACAGCGGCGTGCCCGAGTGGTCGGGCAAGTGGCTCGGCACGCCGCCGGACGTGCAGTACAAGCGCGGCAGCCGCTACCCCGATCCGTTCGCGAGCGAGAAGCCGGTCGCGACGATCACCGCGGAAAACATGGCGCAGTACGCCGAGCACCTGACCGACGGCCAGAAGGCGATGTTCAAGCGCTACCCGGCCACGTTCAAGATCAACGTCTACCCGAGCCATCGCGACTTCCGCTATGCGGATTCCGTCTACAAGGACATCCGTGCATACGCGCCGGATTCGACGATGACGTCCGACGCGAACGGCCTCACGAATGCGCCGCCGACGGTGCCCTATCCGATCCCGAAAACGGCTGCCGAGCTGCTGTGGAACCAGCGCTTCTCGTCGGCGATCGGCGCCGAGCAGGCGACCTACGACCAGGCGGTCGTGTACTCCGACGGCAACATCGCGTGGGGCAAGGTGCGCTACGACATCTACTCGCCGCGCAATTCCGGCAAGTTCGACGTGAAGAGCGACCTGAACAACCGCACGTACTACCGCAACGCGACGGAACTGCCGCTGTCCGACCGCGGCTCGCTGATCGTCGGCTTCACGAACTGGGACAAGGCCGGCGCGGACAACTCGTCGCGCACGTGGATGTACAACCCCGGCACGCGGCGCGTGCGCCAGGCACCCGAGTACGGCTATGACCAGCCGCAAGGCCCGGGCGGCTTCCGCACCGTCGACGACGACCGCCTGTACAACGGCCCCGGTGACCGCTACGACTGGAAGATCGTCGGCAAGCGCGAGATCTACGTGCCGTACGACAACTACAAGGCGATGGACAGCTCGGTGAAGTACGCGGACCTGCTGACCAAGGGCCACGAGAACCCGTCGTATATCCGCTATGAGCTGCATCGCGTGTGGGTGCTGCAGGCGACGCTGAAGAGCAACTACCGTCACCAGTATGCGAAGCGCGTGCTGTACATCGACGAGGATTCGTGGATGACGCTGCTCGCCGACAACTACGACGCGCGCGGCCAGCTGTGGCGCACCAACGTCGCGACGACGCTGTACGCGTATGACGCGAAGGTGTTCTACCCGGGCGTCGTGTTCTTTCACGACCTGATCTCCGGTGCGTACATGGCCGACCGTCTGACGAACGAAGGCCCGATGCCGAAGCTCGACAACAGCCCGCAGTTCAACGAGGCGTACTTCTCGCCGGACGCGATCCGCAGTTCGGGTAACTAAGCAACCCGCTGACGCGGCACGCCCGCGACCCACGCGCCGGAGCCTCACTCCGGCGCCCGGCACCGCCCGTGACGGCGGCCTGTTCCATTCGAGACTCGAGGGTCCTTTCATGTCTTCCCGCCTGCATACGACACTCGGCGACGAGCTGTACGCCGCGTGGCACGCGCGTGCGCCGGTCGCGCCGCTGTCGAGCCGCCCGCGCCACCTGTCGCTCGACGACGCCTACCGCATCCAGCAGCGCTTCATCGAACGCCGCATCGAACACGGTGAGGCCGTGGTCGGCAAGAAGATCGGCGTGACGAGCCAGGCCGTGCAGGACATGCTGAACGTGCGCCAGCCCGATTTCGGCATCCTGCTGTCCGGCATGCACTACGCGGCCGGCGAAGCGATCGCCGCCGATTCGCTGATCGCGCCGCGCGCCGAAGGCGAGATCGCGTTCATCCTCGCGCGCGACCTGCGCGGCCCCGGCATCGACCGCACCGACGTGATCGCCGCGACGGCCGCCGTCGCGCCCTGCTTCGAGATCGTCGATTCGCGCATCCGCGACTGGGCGATCCGCATCGAGGACACCGTCGCCGACAACGCGTCGTGCGGCGTGTACGTGCTCGGCGACGCGCGCGTCGATCCGCGCACGCTCGATCTCGCCGCGTGCGAGATGACGATCGACAAAAACGGCGAGCCCGTCGCGCAGGGCCGCGGCGACGCGGCGCTCGGTCACCCCGCCGACGCGGTCGCATGGCTCGCGAACACGCTCGCCGCGTACGACGTGCCGCTGCTCGCCGGCGAGATCGTGCTGTCCGGCTCGCTTGCCAAACTGATTCCGGTCACGGCCGGCGACGCGCTGTCGATGCATATCTCCGGCATCGGCAGCTGCGACGTCCGCTTTATCTAAAGGAACCATCCTGATGAAGAAAATCAAATGCGCACTGATCGGGCCCGGCAACATCGGCACCGACCTGCTCTATAAGCTGCGCCGCTCGCCGGTGCTCGAACCCGTGTGGATGGTCGGCGTCGATCCGGCGTCCGACGGCCTCGCGAGGGCGCGCGAGTTCGGCCTCAAGACCACCGACCAGGGTGTCGACGGGCTGCTGCCGCACGTGGCCGCCGACGATATCCGCATCGCGTTCGACGCGACGTCCGCCTACGTGCACCGCGACAACTCCGACAAGCTCACCGCGCTCGGCGTGAAGATGATCGACCTGACGCCCGCCGCGATCGGGCCGTACTGCGTGCCGCCGGTGAACCTCGACGCGCATCTCGACAGCGCACAGGCGAACGTGAACATGGTGACCTGCGGCGGCCAGGCGACGATCCCGATGGTATATGCGGTATCGCGCGTGCAACCGGTCGCGTACGGCGAGATCGTCGCGACCGTGTCGTCGCGCTCGGTCGGCCCCGGCACGCGCAAGAACATCGACGAATTCACGCGCACGACGTCCGGTGCGATCGAACAGGTCGGCGGCGCACGCAAGGGCAAGGCGATCATCGTGATCAACCCGGCCGAACCGCCGCTGATCATGCGCGACACGATCCACTGCCTGACCGACGGCCCGCCCGACGTCGACGCGATCACCGCGTCCGTGCATGCGATGGTCACGGAAGTGCAGCGCTACGTGCCCGGCTACACGCTGAAGAACGGCCCCGTGTTCGACGGCAATCGCGTGTCCGTCTTCATGGAAGTCGAAGGGCTCGGCGATTACCTGCCGAAGTACGCGGGCAACCTCGACATCATGACCGCCGCCGCGGCCGCCACGGCCGAGCGTTTCGCCGAACAGATGCTGGCCGCGACGGCCGCCACCGCTTGAGTTGAGGAGCCACGCGATGTCACTTGCAGGCAAGAAGATCACCGTCCACGACATGTCGCTGCGCGACGGGATGCACCCGAAGCGCCACCAGATCACGCTCGACCAGATGCGCAACATCGCGCGCGGACTCGACGCGGCCGGCGTGCCGCTGATCGAGGTCACGCACGGCGACGGGCTCGGCGGCGCGTCGGTCAACTACGGTTTTCCCGCGCATACCGATGAGGCGTACTTGAGCGCCGTGATTCCGGAGCTGAAGCAGGCGAAGGTGTCGGCGCTGCTGCTGCCGGGTATCGGCACCGTCGAGCATCTGCGCATGGCGCACGAACTCGGCGTCGGCACGATCCGCGTCGCGACGCACTGCACCGAGGCGGACGTGTCGGAGCAGCACATCGGCCTCGCGCGCACGCTCGGACTCGATACGGTCGGCTTTTTGATGATGGCGCACATGTCGTCGCCGGAGCAGCTCGTCGTGCAGGCGAAGCTGATGGAGTCGTATGGCGCGAACTGCATCTACATCACCGATTCGGCCGGCCACATGCTGCCCGACGACGTGACCGCGCGGATCAGCCAGGTGCGCGACGCGCTGAAGCCGGAGACCGAACTCGGCTTCCACGGCCACCACAACCTCGCGATGGGCGTCGCGAACTCGGTCGCGGCGGTTGCCGCCGGCGCGAACCGGATCGATGCGGCCGCGGCCGGCCTCGGCGCCGGCGCGGGCAACACGCCGATGGAAGTGTTCGTCGCGGTGTGCGACCGGATGGGGATCGAGACGGGTGTCGACGTGTTCGCGATCTCGGACGTCGCCGAGGATCTCGTCGTGCCGATCATGGACGCGCCGATCCGCCTCGACCGCGATGCGCTGACGCTCGGCTATGCGGGCGTCTACTCGTCGTTCCTGCTGTTCGCGAAGCGCGCGGAAGCGAAGTACGGGATTCCGGCGCGCGACATCCTCGTCGAGCTGGGCCGGCAGCGGCTCGTCGGCGGGCAGGAAGACATGATCGAGGACGCGGCGCTGACGATGGTGCGGGCGCGGGAGGTGGCGGCGTAATCGACGGCCGCGACCGTATCGGGCGCCATCGCCCGATACGGCGGCAGTCGAGCGGAACGAGGCGCGATGCGCCCCGTTTCTTTTCATGCTCGCATCCGGTTGTTACACCAGCGGCATCCCGAATGCTCGTTGCAGCACGCTGACGGGTGGCTCGCGGGCGTGGCGATATCGTCGGTGAATGCCCGCCTCGGGCAATGTAACGGCCGCCCCTTACCGCCCTCCGTCAGCGATGCTTCCCGCCGTGCCGCTTGCGCCGATGCGCTTCACGCGCCTGCAACAGCGACGGCATCAGTTCCTCGATGTATTGCCGCGCCTGCCCGCGCGTCACGATCTCGCTGAAGCGCTGATGGGCCTTGTCATGGCCGACCAGCGCCGCATGCGCTTTCTTCAGGATGTGCAGATAGGCAATCAGGCTCGTGCCGTCGCGCACGGGCAGCGCATCGCGCGGGTCGGGGGCCGGTGTCGTACTCATGATCCGATCCTTTGTGGGCAGTCGGTGCGACACGTCGGGGAAACCAGCGCCAGCAGGTCGTTCGCGAGGCGGTCGCGGTCCGTCAGCGGCGCGAGGCCGAACAGCCGCTCGAGCGTCGCGGCGACCGACGCATGATCGTACGGCGTATGGTCGACCTGCCCGGCCGCGACCCACGGTGAAATCACGATCGCCGGCACCCGCACGCCGTACACGTCGAACCCGAAGCCGCTCGCGTTCAGCGTCGCCGCCGCGCCATCGTTCGGCGGCGGCGCGGCGCCCGGCCTGACCGAATCGTAGAAGCCGCCGTGCTCGTCGTAACAGATCACGAGCAGGCTGCTGTTCCACACCGGCGAATTGCGGATCGCGTTGTACACCCGCGCGACAAGCTGGTCGCCGCCGGCCAGACCATCCATCGGGTGCTGCGAGCTGCCGTTCTGATAGGTGCCGTGCACGATGTCGCCGTAACCGGGCTCGATGAACGTGTAGCGCGCCGTATAGCCGGCCGCGAGATCGGCCTCGAAATGCGCGAGGTCGTCGATGTCGAAGAAGCTGATGCCCTTCAGCGACGCGACCTGCGGCACGTGGCCGAGCGGGTCGCCCGTCTGGTCCTGATAGATGCGCCAGTTGCCGTCGCCGAGCGCGGCAAAGATCGACCCCTTCGGATACGGAAAGCCGTCGAACGCATCCCATCCGGCCATTTCCTCCTTGGTCGGCGAATGGTCGAGCCCGGCCGACGACGCGCCGTGCAGGAAAAAGCGGTTCGGCCAGGTCGGCCCCGGCATCGACGCATGCCACGCGTCGCACAGCACGAACGCGTTCGCGAGCGCGGACAGCGACGGCGCCTGCGTCGCGATATCGACGCCCTGCATGATCTTGCCGGCATCGGCCGGCTGCGGCGGTGTGCCTTCGGAATGCGAGGTCGCGTAGTTCGACACGAACCCGGTGTTGCCGACCGGCGGATACGGCTGCCCTTTCACGAACGGCACGCCCGCGCCGCACAGCTGTTCGAGCACGTCCTTGAATTCGTGGCACGGATCGGTCGGCATCCGGTCGGGCGCGCCGCCGCCGAACGGATAGACCGCATCACCGTACGCGTTGCTGTTGCCCGGCGACGCGGCAACGATGTCGGGATAGCCCGACAGCGCGAACAGGTGATCGAAGGAACGGTTCTCGAGCATCAGCACGAACACGTGCTGGATGCGGTCCTGAACCGAAGGGGATGCGGGGGCTGCGTCTGCACTCATGGCGCCTCCTGGCGTCGCGCGACGAAAGTCCTGCTGGCACGGTCGTTGGCCCGCTGAAAGCTGCTGAAGGGATTGAAAGCCACGGCGCGGGCCGCGAATTGTCGACGAGTGTACGACCGCGCCGGCCCGCGCGTAAAGCCGCACGCGAACCGTGTTGAGGCGTGCGCGTTCAACTGTCTGCGGAAGCGGTTTTCAGCGTGACGACATCGCGCCGCGGCGGCGCACCGAACATCCGCGCGTATTCGCGGCTAAACTGCGACGCGCTTTCGTAGCCGACGCGATACGCGGCCGTTTCCGCGTTCGCCGCGCCCGTCACCATCAGGTGCCGCGCTTCCAGCAAACGCAACTGCTTCTGGTACTGCAGCGGCGTCATCGACGTGAGCGCCTTGAATTGCCGGTGAAACGCCGACGGGCTCATCTGCGCGACGGCGGCGAGATCCTCGACGCGGATCGCCTCGGCAAACTGGTCGCGCAGCGCATGGATCGCCGCGACGACGCGTTGCGCATGGCCGTTGGCGAACACGACGCGCGACACTTCGCCGCCGTGCGGCCCCGCGAGCAGCCAATAGCAGATCTCCCGCTTAACGAGCGGCGCGACGACCGGAATCGCGGCCGGCGTATCGAGCAGCCGCATCATCCGCAGCACGCAATCGGCGAGCGGCCCGCCGAAATCGCTCACGCACACGCCATGGCCGATCGCGCCAGGCGGGTGCGGTGGCGGCGTGTCGAGTCGTTCGAGTACTTCGCGCATCATCACGAGATCGAATTCGAGCACCAGGCCGAGGAACGGTTCGGTCTCGCTCGCCTTGACGATCCGGCTCGTCGCCGGCATCTCGACGCTGACGACCAGCGCGCGGCCAGGCCCGTAGTCGTAGCGCCGTCCGCCGAACGTCGTCCACTTCGCGCCCTGCACGACGACGCACAGCGCCGGTTTCATGATCAGCGGCGCGGGCAGCTTCTCGCGATTGGAACGCAGCAGGATCAGCCCGTCGATCGCCGTCGCGAACGGGCTCTCTTCGCCCGGCGCATCCGTCAGGCGCGCGACACGTTCGACCAGTTCGTCCGACATGCAGCCCCCTCCGTATTCCGATGTCCGGATGGTACACGCGGTGCCACGCTCCCCGGGGCGGTCGGGCAGGATCAGGCAAGAACGCGGCCGGTTCCGGCATTCAGCCGCGGCGGCCGCCACCGTACGCTGGGCGCTGTTCGTCACCGACTTCGATCAGGAGCCCAGCATGACCGCAGCACAATCCACGCCTTCCACCCCGAAAATCGCCGTCGTCACCGGCGGCAGCCGCGGGCTTGGCCGCAATACGGTGCTCCATCTCGCGCAGCGCGGCGTGCGCGCGATCTTCACCTATCACTCGAATCGCACCGAGGCCGATCACGTCGTCGCGCTGGCCGCCGACGCCGGACAAGCGGCGATCGCGCTGCCGCTCGATACGGGCGACAGCGCGACGTTCGCCCGCTTTGCCGACCAACTCCGCGAAGCCCTGGCCAGCTGGGGCGCCGACCGTTTCGATTTCCTCGTCAACAATGCAGGCACGTCGCATCACGCGCCAATCGCCGAGACGACCGAAGCCGATCTCGACGCGCTCTATCGCGTGCACTTCAAGGGCGTGTTCTTCCTTACGCAGACGCTGCTGCCGCTGATCCGCGACGGCGGCCGCATCGTGAACGTGTCGTCGGGCCTCACGCGCGTCGCCGTGCCGGGCAGCGCGGCGTACGGGTCGATGAAGGGGGCGGTCGAGGTGCTGACGCGCTATCTGGCCCAGGAGCTCGGCCCGCGCCGCATCGCGGTGAACGTCGTCGCGCCGGGCGCGGTGGCGACCGACTTCAGCGGCGGGATGGTGCGCGACAACCCCGAGGTCAACCGGCGCGTCGCGGAATGGACGGCGCTCGGCCGCGTGGGCCAGCCCGACGACATCGGGCCGATGATTGCGTCACTGCTGTCGGACGACAATCGCTGGGTCAATGCGCAGCGCATCGAGGTGTCGGGCGGGATGGCGCTCTGAGCGTTGACTTTCGCCGATCGGCCCGATACGATCGGCGCACTTTCAAGACGCCCTCTCGGTCCGCCGGGAGGGCGTTTCGTTTTGGTTCCGCCAACCAAAAGGAAACCCCTTGAAATGAACCGTATCGACACCCTCGCCTCCGGCCCGACCAGCGGCCTCGGCTACCTGCGGCACGGCACCGGCCCCGAATGCGTGATGGTCCTGCACGACTGGCTCGGCGACCACACGAACTACGCGGCGCTGCTGCCGTATCTCGACGAAGCGGCGTTCACGTACGTGTTCGTCGACCTGCGCGGCTACGGCAAATCGATCCACCTGACCGGCGCCTGCACCGTCGACGAAATCTCGGCCGATTGCCTGGCGCTCGCGGATCGTCTCGGCTGGCAGCGCTTTCACGTGATCGGCCATTCGATGACCGGCATGGCGACACAACGGCTCGCCGCCGATGCGCCGTCACGCATCAGGAGCGCGATCGCCGTGTGCCCGGTGTCGGCGGCCGGCAATCGCCTGAACGACGACGCGCGCGCGTTCTTCGCGAGCACGACCGTCAACGACGATGCGTTTCGCCGGCTCGTGCGATTCGTGACGGGGGGATTGTCGGCGCGCTGGGCCGACGTGAAACTGCGGCAGAACCGCGCGCGCGTGGCGCCGGATTGCCGGCTCGCGTATCTCGACATGCTGACCGGCACGGATTTCGTCGACGACATCCGCGGGCTCGATACCCGCTTCCTGGTGATCGTCGGCGACAAGGATCCGGGGCTCGACGCAGCGGCGATGCAGGCGACGTTCCTGGCGTGGCATCCGAACGCGCGGCTCGTGACGATACCGAATTGCGGGCATTACCCGATGCAGGAATGTCCGCCGTATTTCGCGATGATCGTCGAGGATTTCCTGCGGGACGCGGCCGCCTGAGCGTTGCGCACGCGCGGCGGCCGGTGAAGGCGGTGTTGGCCGCCACGGCATGACGATGCCGCCGGCGACCGGTGAACGGCACGCGATGTGTCGTTCACCCGGTTTGTCCGGCCTCGTCGGCCGGACGGGATTCGATCGGCAAGGCGGTGCGGCATGCCCGCGCCGATCGTTGCCGCTTAACGGCGCGGCTGGCCGCTGCGCGGCGGACGCGGCGAATTCGCGTCCTTGTGACGGAAGTTGATACGACCCTTGGTGAGGTCATAGACCGACAGTTCCAGCGTCACGCGGTCGCCCGCGAGAATGCGGATGTGGTTCTTGCGCATGCGGCCCGACGCGTACGCGCCGACCACGACGCCGTTTTCCAGCGTGACACGGTATTTGCTGTCCGGCAGCACTTCGTCGACGATTCCGTCCAGTTCCAGCAGTTCTTCTTTTGCCAAACCAATTCCTCCAGACAAGGTAATTGACCGCGGCCGCGGCGATCTGCCCGGCGCCGTGCCCCTTAACGGGACGGCGGCCGGCAGGCTGCCGGGGATCGGTTCGTTCAGACGGGCCAGGGGCCTGTCTTGCGATCGGAGCCCGGCGCGTTGCGGCGTTCAGGCGGTCGGTGGCGGCGGCGCATGAAGCGCCGCGCAAGTCGGGACCGCGCCTGCTACGGCATGGCGGCGGTCTGCTCAGGTTGATGCGTTGAAGCGGTGATGCGCTCGCGAAGCGACCGGCGCTTCACGAAGGCGTTGCGTCGCACGCGGGTCACGCATGCGATGAGGGAGGCGTCACGACCGATGCATCGTGAATGTCGCGATGCATCGGTCGTGCGCATCGGAATCGCGCCGGCTGCCGCCAAGGCGGCGCCCTGCGCGCAAATCCATCCGGCAGCGGCCACCGTGTGGCGGCCGTTGCCGATGCGGCTTACTGCGGCGTGATGTTCGACGCTTGCAGACCCTTCGGGCCGCGCTTCACTTCGAAGCTGACCTTCTGGCCTTCGGCCAGGGTCTTGAAGCCCGTGCCGCGAATTTCCGAGAAATGGGCGAACAGATCGTCGCCGCCGTTGTCCGGGGAAATGAAACCAAAGCCCTTGGTTTCGTTGAACCACTTGACGGTACCGGTATCCACAAATACTTCCTTAATACAAATGACGAATAATTGAACATGCGCCCGCGACGGGCACATAAAGAATCAAAAGAGGGAGAGACCAACGACCGCCGCACGGAGTGCGGCCAATGATGAGCAATCGAACTTCTTGAACACTTCGGTCATGGACACTACGCGCTAGTGGCCGTTTCGTCAAGTGTTTTTGATGCGGCGCACAAGCCCCCCGCCGCGTGCGCCTTACGCAGCGGGGGTTGCCGGCCGACGGCACGCATTTCGATGCGCCCCCTTTTTCGGCCGGCCCGCCGGTTTTTACTGCGCCTCGAACACGTGATGCAGCGCCGGCGGCGCGTCGCCTTCGCGAATCCGCATTTCGAATGCCTTACGCGCGACGCTCGTCGGCCGCACGTCCGCCACGTCCAGGTAAAACTGTGAATACCAGTCGCGCATCTGGTACAGCGGCCCGTCGCCTTCGCACAGCAGCGGGTTGTCGATCCGCGTCTTGCTGTGCCAGATGTCGACGTCCTCGTAGAACGCGCGCTGCGCTTCCTTCACGTACGCGTTCGCGATCTCCATGTTCTGCGCGTCGGTCAGCCCGGCCACTTTCTTCACGATCACGCCGTAACGCAGCTCGAAGCTGTTCATGTCGATCGGCACGTGGCAGTTCAGCAGCACCGAATGGATCGGCTGCCCGCCGCTCTGCCCCGTCATCCGCGTGATGTGCACGGCCGGCCCGAAATACGTCGACAGCGCGGTCAGGGCATCGCCGCCGAGCTTCTCGCTGCGGCCGACCATCAGCTGGGTCGCCTTGTGATCCTCGAACAGGTTCGCGAAATAGTCGATCGGCGCACGGTGCACGGTGGCGAAGTGCGCGACGTCCGAGATGTTGTCGACCAGCTCGCGGCAATTCGCCTGGATCACCATCTTGTCGACGACCCAGTCCGACCATTCGTCGGAGAAGCACACGTCGAGGCGCGGAATCGCGACTTCCGGCGGCGGCGCGTTGCCTTCCGGGTCGTTCCATACGAACAGCAGGTTGTTTTCCTCGCAGGTCGGCCATGCGCCGATGCGCGCCTTCGGCGGGATCCGCTTGCAGTACGGGATCGATGCGCACTGCCCTTCGCCGCTCCACGCCCAGCCGTGGAACGGGCATACGAGATTGTCGCCCTGCACCGTGCCGAGGCTCAGGTCGGCGCCCATGTGCGGGCAGTACGCGTCGACGACGTTGATCTTGCCGGTCGAATCGGCGAACGCGGCGAGCTTGCGGCCGAACGCGTTCAGCGTGTGCGGCTTGCCGTCCTTGAAATCGCGGGCGAGCCCGAGGCAGTGCCAGCCGCGCGCATAGCGCTGCGCGAGCGGCTGGGCTTCGATCTTGTAGGGGCGTGCGGACATGTGGGTTGACTCCTCTTGTGGAGAACGCGCGGCGGCCGGCCGCGCGCGGGGGAAATGGAGGGCGCCGGTCAGCGCATCGGATTGCCGGATTCGAGCGCGGGCGACGGCTTCAGCGGCGCCGGGGCCGCCGGCGGCGGCTGCCTGTGCAGCGCGTGGCGCTCGGCCCGCTCGACGCCGAGCCATGCGGCGAGCGCGGGCAGCAGGAACACCGCGCCGAACAGGTTCACGAGGAACATGAACGCGAGCAGCACGCCCATGTCGACCTGGAACTTCAGCGCGGAGAACGCCCACGTGCCGACGCCGATGAACATCGTGACGGCCGTGAACAGCGCCGCCGTGCCGCGCTGGCGCATCGCGTCGGCGAATGCGTCCGGCAGCGTCGCGCCTTGGCGGATGTCGTGCTGCAGGCGCTCGTACAGGTAGATGCCGTAGTCGACGCCCACGCCCACGCCGAGCGTGATCACCGGCAGCGTCGCGACCTTCAGCCCGATGCCGAGCCGCGCCATCACCGCGTTGCACAGGATCGACACGAGCGTGAGCGGCACGATGATGCACAGCACCGCGCGCCACGAACGGAACGTGACCGCGCAGAGCAGCGCGATCGCGCCGAAAATCGACAGCAGCATCGCGATCTCCGCGTCGCCGACGGCCTCGTTGGTCGCGGCCATCACGCCGACGTTGCCGCCCGCGAGCCGGAACGCGACGTTCGGCGTCGGGTTCTCCGCCGCGAAGCGCTTGATCTCGTCGACGATGTGCGCGATGGTCGTGCCTTCGTGGTTCTTCGTGTAGATCAGTACCTGGATCGCCTTGCAGTTCGCGGTGTTCATCCCGTTGTCGGGGTCGAACGCGTTGGAACCCTGCGTGAGCCCGTCGCTGGAACGCGGCAGCGCGGCCCAGCGCGGGTTGCCCTCGTTGAACGCGGCGATGAACACCTTGCCCTGCGACGACACGCTCGTCACCGACTGCACGCCGGCCACGCCGCGCAGGGTCATCTCGAACTTCTCGATCGCGCTCATCACCGGGTAATGCAGGCACGCATCGTCGAAGCCGGTCGTCTCGACGATCACCGACAGCACGTCCACGCCGATGTTGTACTGGTGCGTGATCGCCGCGTTGTCGAGGTTGTAGCGCGAGTTCGCGCGCAGTTCCGGCGCGCCGGTGCCGATGTCGCCGATCTCCAGCTTGCGCGATTCGAGCGTGCCGTACGCGAGCAGCGCGAGCGCCACCGCGAACACGCCGAGCGCAGGTGCCGGGCGTGCGAATACCGCGAAACGCGACCACATCCGGCTGCCGCCGGCCGCCGCCGTGCGCTGCGCACGCGCCAGCGTGCCGCGCTCGAGGCGCGTGTACGACAGCAGGATCGGCAGGAACACCTTGTTCGTCACGATCATCAGCAGCACGCCGAGGCACGCGGTGATGCCGAGTTCGCGCACGATGTCGATCCTGATCCGCATGATCACCATGAAGCCGAGCGCGTTGGTCAGCAGCGCGACCGTGCCCGGCACGAACAGCTTGCGGAACGCATCGCGCGCGGCATCGACCGACGATGCGCCGCGCACCAGCGCCTGCTTCCACGCGTTGGTCATCTGCACCGCGTGCGACACGCCGATCGAGAAGATCAGGAACGGCACGAGGATCGACATCGGGTCGATGCCGAGGCCGAGCAGCGGCAGCGCGCCGAGCAGCCAGACGACCGGCAGCAGCGCGACGACGAGCGCGAGCACGGTGGTCTTCAATGAGCGTGTGTACGCGAACAGCAGCGCGGCCGTCACGAGGAACGCGAGCGCGAAGAACGCCATCACGCCCGCGATGCCGTTCTCGACGTCGCCCACCAGCTTCGCGAAGCCGATGATGTTCACGTCGATGCCCTGCTTCGCGTACCTCGCGCGGATCTCCTCCAACTGGCGCGCGACCGCGCTGTAGTCGAGCCGCTTGCCGGTGGCCGGGTCGGTCTCGCGCAGCTCCGCGCGGATCAGCGCCGACTTCAGGTCGTTGCCGACGAGGCGGCCGATCTGCCCGGAACGCGCGACGTTGCGGCGCACCTTCGCGAGATCGTCCGGGTTCGCGCTCGAGAACTGGCCCGGCACCACCACGTCGCCGCGAAAGCCGGCCTCGGTCACCTCCGTGTAGTGGACGTTCGGCGTGAACAGCGAGAACACGCGCGAGCGGTTCACGCCGGGGATGAAGAACACGTCGTCGGTCGCATGGCGCAGCGCGTCCATGAACGTCTGGTTGTAGATGTCGCCGTCGCCCTTCCAGCGCAGGCTCACGAGGATCGTGTTCGCGCCGGGGAACGCACCCGCATAGCGCTCGAACACCTGCATGTACGGGTGCTGCATCGGGATCATCTTGTTGAAGCCCGGATCGAGCTTCAGGCGCGTCGCGGACAGCCCGAGCGCGAGCGTCACCGCGACGCACAGCAGCATCAGCAGCTTGCGCCGGCGGATGATCGTGTCGGCGCAGCGCTCGACGAACGCGGCGAGGCGCGACGCGGGGACAGCTTCAGGGGGGCGTGACAGGTCGTTCATGGAATTCTCTTGTCGATGCGAAACGAACGGGAGCAGGCAGCGGGACCGCCGCGCGTCAGGACGGGGTTGACGCAGCCGCGCCGGCGAGCGGCGCGACGCCGGCCTCGCCGCCGAGCAGCAGCGCGCCGTGGCCCATGTCGAGCACGGCCGCGAGGCTCTGCACGCCGCCGAGCTTGCGCACGTCGAAGGTCAGCCCGCCGTCGCGCGACGCGACGATCGCGCCGCCCTGGCCCACCAGCACGAGTTCGCCGTCGGCGAGCTGGGCCGCGCCGAAGTACGACACCGGCACGTGGCTGTCGACATGCGTCCAGGTCGCGCCGCGATCGGTGCTGCGCACCACGTTGCCGCGCATCCCGTACGCGACCCAGTCCCCGTTCGCGAGCATCAGCGCGCCGAACAGCGAACCGGCATAGGGCGACGGCAGCTTGTCCCACGTCGCGCCGTTATCGGTCGAGCGCAGCAGCGTCCCGCTCTCGCCCGCGACCAGCAGGTTGCCGTGGCCGTCGCCGACGATCGCGTTCAGGTGACGATCGCCGGCCGGGGTCTTCACGGCCTGCCAGTTGAGGCCCGCGTCGTCCGAGCGCAGCAGCTGGCCGAAGCTGCCGGCCGCGAACAGCGGGCCGTCGGCCGTGCCCCACACGGACAGCAGCGGATCGGAATGCGCGTGGTCCATGTGCACGTCGCGCCAGTGCAGGCCGGCGTCGTCGCTGCGTACGATCCGGCCGTCGTGGCCGACCGCGATGCCGAGCGTCGGCGTGATGAAGCGCACCTGCGTGAGCGTCGAGGCCTGGTCGGGTGTGGTCGAGGCCGGCCGCCAGTGGGCGCCCGCGTCATCGCTCAGCAGGATCACGCCGCGTTCGCCGACCGCGACGATGCGCGCGCCGGCCCGGGCGAGCCCGTTGATCTGCAGCCGGTCCGCGTGGATCGCGGTGACCGGGAACGCCGGCAGCGGGCGCGGCGAAAACGCGAACAGCGCGGCGCCGAGCACCAGCGCCGACATCGCGAGTCCGGGCAAAGTTCGTTTCATCGCTTGTCTCCTGTGTCTGCGTGCGACGACGGTTCGCGCCATCGCGCCCACCGCCGTCGCCTGCAAGTCTCCGGGCCGTCGGTCGTTGCCGCGGCCTCGCATGGTCCTGAATGGCGGGCCGCCTGAGCGGCGCGGCCCGTCAGCGCGCCGCTACGCGCCGACTTCGAACAGCGCGGCGGCGCCCATCCCGCCGCCGATGCACATCGTCACGACCGCGTGCCGCACGCCGCGCCGAGCGCCTTCGAGCAGCGCGTGCATCGTCATCCGCGTACCCGACATCCCGAACGGATGGCCGAGCGCGATCGCGCCACCGTCGACGTTCAATCGGTCGTCGGGAATGCCGAGCGTGTCGCGGCAGTACAGCGCCTGGCACGCGAATGCCTCGTTCAGCTCCCACAGCCCGATGTCGCCGACGGTCATCCCGAAGCGCGCCAGCAGCTTCGGAATCGCGAACACCGGGCCGATACCCATCTCGTCGGGCTCGCAGCCGGCCACCGCGAGGCCGCGGAATACGCCGAGCGGCGTCAGCCCGCGGCGCACCGCCTCGCTGCGCGACATCACGACCACAGCCGCCGCGCCGTCCGACAGCTGCGACGCATTGCCGGCCGTCACGAACGCGCCCTGCTCGACGACCTTGCCGCCGCTCCACGACGGCTTCAGCCCCGCGAGCCGCTCGGCCGTCGTGTCGGCGCGCACGCCTTCGTCGCGCGCGGCGTTCACGTCCTCGTAACCGGCCGGGTTGCCTTCCTTGTCGAACAGCGCGCGCCGCACGTCGAGCGGCGCGATTTCCGCGTCGAAGCGGCCGGCCGCCTGGGCGTCGGCCGTGCGCTGGTGGCTCTGCAGTGCGAATTCATCCTGTGCGGCACGCGAGATCCCGTAGCGGCGCGACACGATCTCGGCCGTTTCCATCATCGCCATGTACGCAGCCGGCTGGTGGTCGAGCACGGCTTGCGAGCGCGCGCGATATGCGTTCTTGTGCTTGTTCTGCGTGAGCGAGATCGACTCGACGCCACCCGCGACAACGATCCGTGCGTCGCCCGCAGCGATGCTGCGCGCGGCGCTCGCGATCGACATCAGGCCCGACGAGCACATGCGGTCGATCGCCATGCCGGGCACCGACGCCGGCAGCCCCGCCGCCGCGGCCGACAGGCGGCCGATGTTGTAGCCCTGCGTGCCCTGCTGCGCGGCGCAGCCGATCAGCACGTCGTCGACGTCGGCCGGCGCGACGCCCGCGCGCTCGAGTGCGGTGCGCACGACGTGGCCGCCCAGCGCAGGAGCCTCGGTGTCGTTGAACATGCCGCGAAACGCCTTGCCGATCGGCGTGCGTGCAACGGAAACGATGACTGCGTCTTCCATGTCTCTGCTCTCTAGAAGTAGTAACGGCTGATCGTGTCGGCCACACAACCGGGCTTCGCTTCGCCCTCGATCTCGACGGTCACGCGAATCCATGCCTGCACGCCGCCTTCGAGCGGCTCGACGCGCAGCAGCTCGCCAACGCCGCGCACGCGCGCGCCGACCTTCACCGGCGCCGGGAAACGGATCCTGTCGCAGCCGTAGTTGACGCCGAGCCGCGCGCCGTCGATCCGCACGATCTGCGGCAGGAAGCAATTGACGAGCGACAGCGTCAGGTACCCGTGCGCGATGCACGCGCCGAACGGGCCGTCCTTCGCGCGCACCGGGTCGACGTGCACCCACTGGTGGTCGCCCGTCGCATCGGCGAAGCCGTCGATGCGGATCTGGTCGATCGCGAGCCATGCGCTCGCGCCGAGCGTGTCGCCGACGGCCGCTGCCAGTTCGCCGGGATGCGCGAACACGCGGGGCGTCGCGCGCACGGGGTCGAGGGTCGTGCTCATCATGCGTGCTGGCTGCTGACCGACAGCACTTCGCCGGTCATGTACGACGCGTAATCGCTTGCAAGGAACACCATCACGTTCGCGACCTCCCAGACTTCGGCGGCGCGCCCGAAGGCTTCGCGCGACGCCAGTTGATTCAGCAGGTCGGCCCGGGCCGACTTCTTCAGAAAATCGTGCATTGCGATGCTCGGTGCGACCGCGTTGATGCGCACGCCGTACGGCGACGCCTCGAGCGCCGCGCAGCGCGTGAGCGCCATCACGCCCGCCTTCGCGGCCGCGTAGTGCGCCTGTTCCGCCTGCGCGCGCCAGCCGAGCACCGACGCGTTGTTGACGATCGCGCCGCGGCCTCGGGCCTGCATGTGCGGCAGCATCGCGCGCGTCATCCGGAACGTCCCGGTCAGGCTAATGTCGATCACGCGCGACCATTCGGCATCGTCCATATCGACGATGCGGGTCGACCCGCCGAGCCCGGCGTTGTTGATCAGCACGTCGACGCCGTCGAGCTTGTCCCGTGCTTCGGCGACCAGTGCCTGCACGTCGGCTTCCACCGCGACGTTGCACAGGCGGCCGTAGACCTGTTGCAGCCCCGTTTCCGCGCGCAGCGTCTCGACCGCCTGTTCGAGGCGCTTTTCGTGGATGTCGGAGATGAACAGCGCGCGGCAGCCCTCCTCCGCGCAACGGCGCGCGGCCGCGAAGCCGATGCCGGCGCCGGCAGCCGCCGTGATCAGCAACGATTTGCCGGCGAGCAGCTGGTGGCCCGGCACGTAGGCCGGCGCTTTCTGGATCTGGGGTTCGGTCATGCTGTTCCTCTGGCTTCCCTGGGCATGCCGAGCCCGCGCTCGGCCATGATGTTGAGCTGGATTTCGTTGGTGCCCGCGTAGATCGTGTCCGCACGGGAGAACAGGAATACGCGCTGCAGATGGGTGAGCTTTTCGTCGGCCGGATCAATCACGTTCGCGCGCGGGCCCAGTGCATCCATCGCAAGCTGGCCGAGGTCGCGGTGCCAGTTCGACCAGAAATACTTGTAGATCAGCGCCTCGCGACGCAGCGGCGTGCCGGCGCCGGCATCGGTGTCGTCCGCGCCGGACAGCATCCGCAGCGCGTTGTAGCGCATCACGCGCAGCCCGGCCCACGCGCGGCCGATCCGCTGGCGCAGCACCGGGTCGCGGTCCGCGCCCGATTCGCGCGCGGCGTCGATCACCCATTCGAGTTCGCGGACGAACTGCATCTGCTGGCCGAGCGTCGACATCCCGCGCTCGAAGCCGAGCAGCGTCATCGCGATCCGCCAGCCGTCGCCGGGTGCGCCGACGAGGTCGCGGGCTTGAGCGCGCGCGCCGTCGAAGAACACTTCGTTGAATTCCGCGCCGCCGTTGAGCTGCTTGATCGGCCGGATCTCCATGCCCGGCTGGTCGAGCGGCATCAGCAGGAACGACAACCCCTTGTTGCCCTTCGACGCGGGATCGGTGCGCGCCAGCACGAAGATCCAGTCGGAATCGTGCGCGAGCGACGTCCAGACCTTCTGACCGAATACACGCCACGTGCCGTCCGCATCCTGTTCGGCACGCGTGCGCACGTTGGCGAGATCGGAACCCGCGCCCGGTTCCGAATAGCCCTGGCACCAGAACTGCGTGCCGGCCAGGATGCCCGGCAGGAAACGCGCACGCTGGTCGTCGGTGCCGCACGCGACGAGCGTCGGTCCGAGCAGCCCTTCGCCGATGTGCCCCATCCGCCCGGGGCCGCCCGCGCGGGCATATTCCTCGTGGAAGATCACCTGCTCGGCGACCGAGAAGCCGCGCCCGCCGGCCTCGGTCGGCCAGCCGAGCCCGGTCCAGCCGCCCTTCGCCAGTTCCTGTTCCCACGCCTTGCGCAGTTCGGGCCACGCTTCCTCGTCGCCGGGGCCGCCGCGGTATTTCAAGCATGCGAAGTCGCCGGTCAGGTGCGACTGCACCCAGTCGGCCACTTCGTGCCGCAATTGCTGTTCGCGCGTTTCGCTGTTCATTGAAGTGCTCCTGCGCGGGCGGCCGACGGCCGGGATGCCACCGCGGCGGCGGGTGCGAACGCTTCATCGCGATGCGATGCGCCGCCGTCGATCGCGTGGGACGCGATCCATTCGAGCAGTTGCGGCGTGCTGCCGAACTGCGCACCCGACGCCTGTGCGCGCTTGAAATAGAGATGCGGGTCGTATTCCCACGTGAAGCCGACGCCGCCGTGCAGCTGGATCGCTTCCTGTGCGCAGAACGCATACGCGTCGTTCGCAGCGGATTTCGCGGTGGCGATGTCGGCGCGCAATGCGTCGCTCGGTTGCGTGCTGCCGGTTTCGGCATCCCACGCATGTGCAGCCCCGAGCACAGCCGAGCGCGCCGACTCGATCAGCACCATCATCTGCGCGCAGCGGTGCTTGACCGCCTGGAACGACGCAATCGCACGGCCGAACTGCACGCGCTGGCTCGTGTAGTCGAGCGTCAGGTCGAGACATTGCTGGGCGCCGCCGAGCTGTTCGGCGGCGAGCGCGAGTGCCGCGAACCAGGCGGTGCGTTCCAGCAATTGCGCTGCCGCCGTGCCGCATGCGAGCAGCGCGTCGCGGCTCATGCGGGCTTCGTCGAATACCACGCGCGCAATCGGCCGTGTTGCGTCGAGCGTGTCGAGCGGCGTGACTTTGAGCCCCGATGCCGTTGCGACCTCGATTGCGAACAGGCCGATCGACTGCCCTTCGTTCGCGATCCGCGCAGGCACCAGCAGCAGGTCGGCGCGCGCACCGTCGATCACCTGTTCGAGCGTGCCCGACAGCGCGTAGCCCGCCGCCGTTTCTTCCGCGACGACCGGCAGCGACCGCGAAACGGCCGGCAATTCGAACGGCAGCGCCAGCGTCGCGCTGCACGCGCCTTCTGCGATCCGTGCAAGCCAGTCTTTCGCCAGCGGCGTCTCGGCACAGCCCGCGAGCGCGGTCGCCGCGAGGCACGCCGTTGAAAAATACGGCACGCACGCAATGCGCCGGCCGAGCTGTTCCATCAGTACAGTCTGCTCGACCGCACCGAGCCCCAGCCCGCCGGCCACCTCGGGGAGCGCGAGCGCATTCCAGCCGAGTTCGCCGGACAGCGCGGCCCACAGCGCATCGTCGCGGCCGGCCGACTGCTCGAGCGCGCGGCGCACGTCGGCGGACGCGCTGCGTTCGGCCAGCACGTCGGCCGCCGCGTCGCGGATCATCGCCTGTTCGTCGGTGAGCGCCAGATCCATCGGTCAGCTCCCGTACACGCGCTGCGCGGGACGTGCAGCGGCGAGCAGCTGTGCCACCGCCGGGCCGACCTCGGCCGCTTCCCAGCGCGCGCCGCGATCGACGCTCGGGCCGGTACGCCAGCCTTCCGCGACCGCGATCATCCCGCCCGCGACCTCGAACACCTGGCCCGTCACGTCGGCCGACAGCGCGCTGCCGAGCCACACGACCAGCGGCGCGACGTTGGCCGGATCGAAATAGTCGAAGCCGCCGTCCTCAGGCTTCTTCATCATGTCGGCGAACACGCCTTCGGTCATCGACGTGCGCGCGGCCGGTGCCAGTGCGTTCACGCGCACGCCGTAGCGCTGCAGCTCGACCGCCTGCATCAGCGTGAGTGCGGCGATCCCGGCCTTCGCCGCGCCGTAGTTCGACTGGCCGATGGAACCTTGAAGCCCGGCGCCCGAACTCGTGTTGACGATCCGCGCATCGACCGGGTTGCCGGCCTTCGCCGCGTCGCGCCACACGCGCGCCAGCACGCTCGACAGGCAGAAGTGGCCGCGCAGGTGCACGCGCATCACGTCGTCCCAGTCGGTTTCGGTCATGCTCGTGAACATCTTGTCGCGGCAGATGCCCGCGTTGTTGACGAGCACGTGCACGTCGCCGAATGCTTCGCGTGCCGCGTCGACAATCCGCTGTGCGGTGTCGACCCGCGTGATGTCGTCCGCATTCGCGAGCGCTCGCCCGCCGCGACGTGCAATCTCGTCGACGACGGCCTGCGCGGCATCGTGCCGGATGTCGTTGACGACGACCGACGCGCCTTCGGCCGCGAACGCGAGCGCGTATTCGCGCCCGAGCCCGCCGCCCGCGCCGGTGATGATGACGGTGCGTCCGTTACAGATTCCCATGCTTGTGCCTCGTGGATCGTGAAGGTGACGCGCTCACAGGCGCTCGATGATCGTGACATTCGCGAGACCGCCGCCTTCGCACATCGTCTGCAGCCCGTAGCGGCCGCCCGTGCGTTCCAGTTCGTGCAGCAGCGTCGTCATCAGCCGTGCGCCGGTCGCGCCGAGCGGATGGCCAAGCGCGATGCCGCCGCCGTTCGGGTTGGTCTTTTCGTGCGGGAACCGCGTGTCGGCGAGCCATGCCTGCGCGACCGATGCGAATGCCTCGTTCATCTCGACGACGTCGATCTGCGACCAGTCGAGGCCTGCCTTCTTCAGCGCAGCCTTCGTCGCCGGAATCGGCGCGGTGAGCATCCACAGCGGATCGTCGCCGAGCACGCTCAGGTGATGGATGCGTGCGCGCGGCGTGAGGTTGTAGCGCTTCAACGCATCCTCCGACACGATCAGCAGCGCGGCGGCCGCATCGCAGGTCTGGCTCGCGACGGCAGCCGTCAGCGAGCCGCCCGGCGTCAGCGGTTCGAGCGTCGCCATCTTCTCCAGCGACGTGTCGGGGCGCGGCGTTTCGTCGTGCATCACGCCTTCGAGCGGCACGATTTCCCGCTTGAAATGCCCGGCTTCGATCGCCGCGATCGCGCGGCGGTGGCTTTCGAACGCGTAGCGCTCCATCGCGTCCCGCGACAGGTTCCAGTGATCGGCGATCCGCTGTGCGGCGACGAACTGCGACACCGGCGCATCGCCGAAGCGCGCGCGCCAGCCGGTGCTGCCCGAGAACGGGTCGTTGAAGCCGAGCGGCGCGGCGCAGGTCATCGCGGACGAGATCGGGATCTGCGTCATCGTCTGCACGCCGCCGGCCACCACTACGTCCTGCACGCCGCTCATCACCGCCTGCGCGGCGAAGTGCACGGCCTGCTGCGACGAGCCGCACTGGCGATCGACCGTCACACCCGGCACCTGCAGCGGCAGCCCGGCCGCGAGCCAGCAGGTGCGCGCGATGTTGCCCGCGAGCGGGCCGATCGTGTCGACGCAGCCGAACACCACGTCGTCGTATTCATCGGCGGGAATCGCGTTGCGCTCGACCAGCGTCTTCAGCACGAAGCCGCCGAGGTCCGCCGCATGCACGTGCGCGAGCCCGCCCTTGCGGCGGCCGGTCGGCGTGCGCAACGCGTCGACGATATAGGCTTGTTTCATCAGTTCAATTCCTCAAGGTCGAAGGTCTGCGCGGGGCCGATCGGCAACGCGTCGCCGAGGATCGCGTCGGCCACGCGGGCCTTGTGGAACGCGCTGTCGCCCCAGCTGCCGGAAAGCGCCCAGATGCGTTTCATGAAGATCTGCAGGTCGAGCTCCCACGTGTAGCCGATCGCGCCGTGCACCTGCATCGAGTGGCGTGCGGCGAGCTGCGCAGCCGACGTCGCCGCGAGCTTCGCGTGCGACACGAATACCGCGCGCTGCGGGTGATCGTCGGCGATCGCCTGCGCGGCGCGTGCCACCACCGGCCGTGCGAACTCGTAGCGGATCGCGACATCGGCGAGCAGGTGCTTGAGCGCCTGGTACGAACCGATCGCCTTGCCGAACTGCTTGCGCTGCGCGCTGTAGTCGATCGCGACGTCGAGCACGCGCTGCGTGAGGCCGAGCAGTTGCGCGGCGACCGCGAACGCGCCGTGGTCGAGCGCGCGATTCAGCAGCGGCGCGGCCGCGTCGGCGCTCGCAATGCACGTGGCCGCCGACGGTTCCCAGTCGAGCGTGAACAGCCGCCGCGACGGGTCGACGCTGTCGATCGCGCGCCACGCGCACTGCGCGGGATCGACGCGGTGCAGCTCGCCGCGGTGCTCGCACAGCAGCGTCTGCGCGACGTGCACGTCGGCCGCATACGGGTTCACCGGATGCACGAGCGCGACGCGCGCACGCCCTTCGGCGATGTCGCGCAGCAGCGCGTCGCGCCAGTCGCTCGCCGGCAGCCGCGCCAGCACGCCGGCCGACACGAGCGCCGTGTCGAGCAACGGTTCGGGGCTGCCGAAATAGCCGTAGGCCTGCGCGAGCAGCGCCCATTCCGCTTCGGTCAGGCCGAGGCCGCCGTGCGCCTCGGGCACCGACACGGCGGTCAGCCCCTGCGACGCGAACAGCGCCCACAGGTCGTCCGAACGCCCGGTCGGCGTGGCCCACAGCTCGCGGATCAGCTCGGGCGTCATCTCGGTCATCAGCAGGCGCTTCACGCTGTCCGCGAGCGCTTCCTGGTCTTCATCGAATACGAAATCCATACGATGTCCGTTCTGTAAGAGTGGCGCCGGCACGCTTACGCGCGCGGCATGCCGAGCATCCGTTCGGCGACGATGTTGCGCTGGATCTCGTTGGTGCCCGCGTAGATCGTGCCGGCCTGCGCGAACAGGAAGCCGTCGAGCCAGTGGCCGAGCGTCGCGTGCTGCGCGGCCGTCTGCGGGACGACCTCGCCGTGCGCGCCGAGGATGTCGAGCGCGGTCTGGTGCATGCGCAAATCGAGTTCCGACCAGAACACCTTGTTGGTGCTCGACTCCGCGCCGATATGGCCGCCCTTCAGCAGCCGGCTCGCGGTCGCGTAGGTCGACAGCGCATAGGCCTGCGCATCCATCCACGCCTGCACCACGCGCTCGCGCAGCGTCGGATCGCGGTCGGCGCTGTCACGGTGCGCGAGATACAGGTCGCGCAGCGCCCGTGCAGTGCGCTGAAACCGTGCCGGCGAACGCAGCATCAGCCCGCGCTCGAACCCGGCCGTCGCCATCGCGACCTGCCAGCCCGCGCCTTCGGCCGCGAGCCGGTTCTCGACCGGCACGCGCACGTCGTCGAAGAAGATTTCCGCGAAACCCGTCTGCCCGTTCAGCTGGCGGATCGGCCGCACCGTGATGCCCGGCGCGGACAACGGCACCATCAGGAACGTGAGCCCGTGGTGGCGCGACGATTCGGGATCGCTGCGGAAGAGGCCAAACAGCCAGTCGGCCCATACCGCGCGCGTCGACCAGATCTTCTGGCCGTTCAGCACGTATTCGTCGCCGATGCGGGCGGCCGTCGTGCGGATCGCGGCCATGTCCGAGCCCGCGTTCGGCTCCGACCAGCCCTGCGCCCACACGTGCTCGCCGGCCGCCATCGCGGGCAGGAAGCGCGCCTTCTGCTCCGCCGTGCCGAAATCCATCAGCGTCGGGCCGAGCAGGAAGATGCCGTTCTGGTTCACGCGCATCGGCGCGTCGGCACGCCAGTACTCTTCCTCGAAGATCAACCACTCGATCAGGTCGCAGCCGCGCCCGCCGAGTTCGCGCGGCCACGTGACCATGCTCCAGCGGCCCGAGTGCAGCGTGCGCTCCCATTCGCGGTGCGCGGCGAAGCCTTCCTCGGTGTCGAAGCTCGGCAGCCGCTCGCGCGGGACGTGCGCGGCGAGCCATTCGCGGATCTCCGCGCGGAACGCCTGCTGCTGCGGCGTATAGGTCAGGTTCATGCGCGTGCCTCCTCGGCGGTTGCCTGCGCGTCGAAACGCGCATCGCGCTTCTCGACGAACGCGGCGCGCGCTTCCGTCGAGTCGTTCGTCATGTATGCCTGCAGCGTGAAGCCCTGCTCCCAGCGGTACTTGCCCTCGAGATCGCCATCCTCGACGCCGTTCAGCGCCTCCTTCGCGAGCCGCACCATCGCCGGGCTCTTCTCCGCGATCTTGCGGGCGATCGTGAGCGCCGCGTCGCGCAGCGTGTCGCGCGTCACGACCTGCTCGACCGCGCCGAGCCGGTACGCTTCGGCCGCATCGATCATGTCGCCGGTGAAGTACATCGCGCGCACCTTCTGCACGCCGAACAGCCGCTGCAGATGCGCGCCGCCGCCCATCGCGCCGCGGTCGATCTCGGGCACGCCGAAGCGCGCGCAATCGGCCGCGACGACGATGTCCGCCGCGCCGCAGATGCCGATCCCGCCGCCGAGCACGAAGCCGTGCACGGCCGCGATCACCGGCTTCGGGTTGCGGTGCACCGCACGGAACGTCTCGTAGTTGCCTGCATTGACCGCCACGATCCGCTCCGGATGCGCGGCCAGTTCCTTGATGTCGACGCCCGCGCAGAAGCCGCGCCCTTCTCCGCGCACGACGATCACACGCACGTCGTCGTCCTCGCCGAGCGCGTCGAGCGCACGCGAGAGCGCATGCCAGCCCTGCGCGTCGAGCGCGTTCACGGGCGGATGGGCGATCACCAGTTCGGCAATGCCGTCGGCGCGATCGATCCGGAACGGCATCGCGCCGGCCGGTTGGTTGGATGCTGTCATCTCCAAAGCCTCCCTGTTATGTTTTCACGCAGCCTGTGCGGCCGGCGCGCCGCGCAGCGCAGCCAGTGCGTCGAGCCGCTCGCCGGCTTCCGCGACGATCCGTGCGATCAACGCGTCGCACGATTCGATCGCGCCGATCATCGCGGCCGCCTGGCCGCTCGGCAGCACGCCTTCATCCGGGCGGCCCTCGACGATCGCGCGCTGGATCAGGAACGGCGCGTTCGCGGCCATCAGCGTCTGGCTCGCGGTGTAGTCCTGCGAGCACAGCGCCTTGAGCGCGAGGCCGAGCATGTCGCCCGTGCTCAGCCCGTTCTGGCGTCGCCACGCTTCGGCGGTCTTCAGTGCGAACCACGTGCGGCGCAGCGGACCGAAGCGCTCGAGCTTCAGCAGATACGGGTTGTCGATCATTCGTTGCGGCAGCCCGTCGAGCGCGTCCGATACGCGGATGCGCGCCGGGTCGCCGACCGCGACGTAGCGCTCGAGCGTCTCGCGCGGCACCGGCGATTCGGCGCTCATCAGGAAGCGCGTGCCCATCGCGATGCCGGCCGCGCCATACGCGAGCGCGGCAGCCAGCCCGCGCCCGTCGAAGAAGCCGCCGGCCGCGACCACCGGCACGCGCACCGCGTCGAGCACCTTCGGCAACAACAGCGTGGTCGGCACCGAGCCCGTGTGGCCGCCGCCTTCCGCGCCCTGCACCGTCACGATGTCCGCGCCGAGTTCGACGGCTTTCGCCGCATGCTTCGGCGCGCCGACGGTCGGCATGCAGACGATGCCGGCATCCTTGAAGCGGCGGATCGTCTTCGCATCGGGCCCCCGGCCGTAGCTCACCGCGCGCAGCCGGTGCTTGATCGCCAGTTCGACGACCTGCTGCGCGTTCTTCTGGAACATGTGGAAGTTGATGCCGAACGGCTGGTCCGTCAGCGACTTCACTTTCAGGATCTCGGCCTCGACCTGCTCGGGTTCGAGCGTCGCACCGGCCAGGAAGCCGAAGCCGCCTGCGTTGCCGGTGGCCGCGACGAGCCGTGCATCGGCCACCCAGCCCATCGCGGTCTGCACGATCGGGTAACGGCAGCCGAGCAGGTCGCACAAGGGCGTATGCAGCGTCGTGCTCATGCGGCGGCTCCGTTGACGGCAACCGGTGCCGGCGCCTGCGCGTCGCTGCGGTCCGCGCCGTTCGGCTGGCGCTGCGAGCTGGCCATGCTGCGCGCGTCGTAGCCGCCGAGGCGGTCGCCGCTCACCAGCTCGTTGTGCGCATGCGCGAAGTGATGCCACGCGAACGCCGCATCCATCGCCGCGCGCTTGCCCTGCAGCTCCTCGACGTGGTTCAGCGCCTGCTTGGTCAGCGTGAGCCCGAGGCGCGGCATCGTCGCGATCTTCGCGGCGATCGCATAGGTCGCATCGCGCAGCCGCTCGCGCGGCACCACACGGTTGACCATCCCCATCTGGTACGCGCGCTCGGCCGGCATCCGCTCGCCGAGGAACAGGAATTCCTTCGCGATGCGCGGGTTCAGCTCGTATGCATGCGCGAAGTATTCGACGCCCGGAATCCCCATCCGCACGACCGGATCGGCGAAGAACGCATCCTCGGACGCGACGATCAGGTCGCACACCCACGCGAGCATCAGGCCGCCCGCGATGCACGCGCCCTGCACCATCGCGATCGTCGGCTTCGGCAGGTCGCGCCAGCGCCGGCACATGCCGAGGTACACCTCCTGCTCGCGCGCATAGAGGAATTCGCCGCCTTCCTTGTCGACGTGGTCGTACCACAGCGATGCGCGGTCGAACGACTCGTGGATATCGCGGCCCGGCGTTCCGATGTCGTGGCCCGCCGAGAAATGCTTGCCGGCGCCCGCGAGCACGATCGCCTTCACCGCGTCGTCGTGCGCCGCGCGCCGGAACGCCGCGTCGAGCGCATACGTCATCTTCGAGTTCTGCGCGTTGTGATACTCCGGGCGGTTCATCGTGATCGTCGCGATGCCATCCTCGACGGCATAGTCGACGACACCGTCGCCGAAGGTCACCTGGGTCGCTTCCATGTCGGACCTCATCCCCGGCGCGGCGCCGGATTGTTGCGCACGATCGTCGCGCGCAGGTTCTGCGGATCGAGCGCACGGACGATGCGCAGGTCTTCCGCGTTCGGCGGGGCCGTCGTGCCGAGGTCGGGTGCCGCGACCAGCGGGAAGCCCGTCGCGTCCTGCACCTCGTCGAAGCTCACGCCCGGATGCAGCGAACGCACGCGGATCGCATGGTCCGGCCCGCCGAAATCCATCACGCACAGGTCGGTGACGATGCTGCGCAGGTCGACGAAGGTCTTCATGCCAGGCAGCCGGCGCGCCGGGTTGTAGCCGACCGTGCACACCATGTCGACTTCGCTCTCGACGAACGTGCGCTTGCCGTGGCCGCTGACGAAGAACGAGTTCGCGTGGTTCGTCGTGTTGCCGGGGAAGCCGCGCGCGCCGAGCAGCTGGGTTTTCGGGCGCGCATGGTCGTCGCCGAGCCACGAGATGTTGGCCTGGCCGAAACGGTCGATCTGCGTCGGCATCACGAGCGCATGGCGGCGGCCGTGCCACAGGCAGTCGAACACACGCTCGTAGGTCATCCAGCCGCTCGCCTTCACGCGATAGCCGTCGGGGCGGGGCCCAAGCGGCACCGGCTCCTCGACGAGATACGCTTCGCCGTCGGTCAGCATCAGCCCGTTGTTGTACGCGAGCCGCGCGAGGCCGGCCGCGAGCCGCGGGCCCGTGCCGATTCCGGTCGCCAGCACTTCGCCGTCGTCGCGCCAGAGTCGCGCGGACGCGACGATCATCAGTTCCGCGAGGGAATGGTCGAGAGATTCGCTCACAGGCGCTCCTTTACAGAATCGGCAACGGCAGCGTCGTCACGTGCGACAGGCCGCCGACGCCTTCGAGGTACTGGCGTTCGTCCTGGCCGACCACGTCGCGCAGGTACGCCGTCGTTTTCGCGTCGTCTTCCGCGCTGGCGCAGTACGCGCGCAGGTGCGGCAGGTCCCAGCCGTAGGCCGGCCCGCATGACGTCGGGTGCGCGCCGCCCGGCGCATGCACGACGCCGGTGACGAGCGAGCGCTCGAACGGGTTGCGTTTGGCGGCGTCGAGGTCTTCGCTCGCGAGCGATGCGTCGACCGCTTCCGCCGACACGTAGCAACGCTGTGCTGCGCGCGCCATCCACGCATCGAAGAACGGATCGGGGCCGTCGATGCGCGTGTTGCCCATCCGGTCGGCCGCGTTCACGTGCAGCAGCGCGACGTCGAGTTCGATCGCGGGCATCGCGAGCAGCGTCTCGCCGTCGTCATACGGCGATTGCACCGTGCGCAGTTGCGGCGCGTGATCGAGCAGCGCGGTGCCGAGCCCGGCGCGGGTCGGCAGGAACGGCAAGCGCGCGGCGGCCGCGCGCAGGCCGAGCTGCAGCATCCCTTCGTCGAGTTCGAGCACGTCGACGCGGCCCTGCTCGCGGGCCCGACGGAAATGCGGTTCGAGCGGAATCACGTCGAGCGACACGAAGCCGAACACCACCTTGCGCACCTTGTCCGCAGCGCACAGCAGGCCGACATCGGCGCCGCCGTACGCGACGATCGTCAGGTCCTTCAGGTTCGAGCGCGCGATTTCGCGCACCAGCGCCATCGGCTTGCGCCGCGGCCCCCATCCGCCGATGCCGATCGTCATGCCGTCGGCGAGTTGCGCGACCACGTCGCGCGCGGACATCGTCTTGTCGAGAGGTTTCATCGTCATCGTGCTGGCTTACCGGTATCCGATGCTGAAATCGTGGCCCCACTGGCTCACCTTCGTGGCCTCGAACACCGCATGCTTCGACCAGTCGACCGTGAGGCCGCCGAAGCCGTATTCGAGATCGAAGCCGCCGGGGGTCTTCATGTAGAAAGAGATCATCTGGTCGTTGCAGTGCCGGCCGAGCGTCGCGGACAGCTTCACGTCGTGCGCGGCCACGCGGTCGAGCGCGCGGCCCACTTCGTCCATCGAGTCGACTTCCGCCATCACGTGCACGCAGCCCGACGGCACGGCCATCTCGAACAGCGCGAGGCTGTGATGGCGCGCGTTGCGGCAGTGCATGAAGTGGATGCGTTTCTCGGGTTCCGCCGGATCGGGCGTGAACTTCACGCGATAGATGTCGGACAGCTCGAAGCCGAGCACGCCGCGCACGAATGCGTCGGTCGCGTCGAACTGCGGCGCGGGTAGCACCGCGTGGCCGAGCCCCATGTCGCCGGTGACGAAATGCGAGACGCCCAGCGGCGACACGAAGCGGCGGAAGTCGCAGCGTGCGCCCCAGTACAGCTCGTGGCGGTTGCCGGACGGGTCGGTGCACCATGCCATCGCCTGCACGCGGCGCAGCGCGGCCTCGTCGCGGGTCGCGCGCACCGGCTCGACGCCCGCACGCTGCAGTGCCGCCAGCGCGGCGTCGAACGCGGCGCCGTCGGGCAACTCCCAGCCCGACGCGAAATAGCGGTCGGTCGAGCCGGGAACGATCACGTAGCGGAAATCGCGCTCGTCCATCTTCAGGTACAGCGCGCCGTCGGGCGCGTCGAGCGCCTGCATGCCCAGCACGTCTTCCGCGTAGCGGCGCCACGCATCGACGCGCGTCGCCTCGACGACGACATAGCCAAGCGCACGGACATCGATCATGTCGGCCTCCTCCTGGTTCAGAATCCGTTGTTCGTGAAAGGATTCTGGCCGGTCGGGGGTGGTGTTACATCGTCTGTTGGGACGAGAGGCGGCGAGGAATTGGCGTGGCGCAGGCGCGCGTGAAAGCCCGGCGGGACGGGCCGTGCTTGCGGAAGGAGACGGTGAGCCGGTACGGTTGCCGCAGCGCGGCAACGAGGGTCAGTCGAACGGGTTCAGCAGCCTGACGCCGGTGCGGGCGAAATCCGCGACATTGCGCGTGACCACCGTGAGATCGTTGATCAGCGCGGTAGCCGCGATCAGCTTGTCGAGGTCGTGCGTCGGATCGGGCACGCGCAAATGCCCCCACATCTGGCTGATCTCGATGTCGACCGGCAGGATGTTCGGCGCATAGCCGGACAGGATGGTCGCCATCCAGGCCTCGAGCGCCGACGCCTGAGGATGATCGCCGCGATGACGAATCAGATCGACGCCGCGGCGAAGTTCAGCAACCGTCACGACGGACAGGTAAAGCGGGCTCGCGTCAGCCGCGGCCTGCGTGAAGAACGCCCGCACGCCACGGTTGGTTCGCTTGCCCTTCCTGATTTCGCTGATGACATTCGTATCAATCAAATACACGCCTCGCCTCGCCGGAATCCTGAACACGTTGAAAATCCGCGTCGTCGCCGACATCGGGCATGCTCATCAGCACTTGCGCGAATGTCTTTCGCTTCGGCCGGCCGAGCGCATCGGCCAGGATGGCCCGATGTTCGGCCTCGGCACTCCTGCCATTTGCCGCAGCCTGCTCGCGCAGGCTCTGAACGATACTGTCATCCACGTTACGCACCAGTAGATTTGCCATGAATTCCTCCGTCCTGATTTGCTATCAATGATAGCGCCAACAGGATGAAGTGCAAGCATTGCTATCATCTTGATGACGGACGGACGACGATGTCTGCGCTGGCCCTCGGTAACGGCCGGCATGAATTCGCCCACCTCCCGCCGCTGGCCCGACGCGTCGAACTGCTGTCGTCCAAGGTAAACCGGGGCGGAGCGATGTGAAAGACAGCCGAATGGCCAGTCTCCGACAGGCAGCCGGCCCTCACGCATCCGCGCAGCAGCCATCGGCATCGTTTGATACCATCGAAACCATGAGACCGGCGACATGACGCCGAGCAAAGCGCGCAGAAGACCTTGCATCGACGCGGATCATCCGTGCCTGAAATCCCGATCAAGACACGAGACGCCTTTCAGTGGACTTCGTTACGCCTTCTCTCGATACCGTCTTTTCCCCGACACCCGACAAACTCTACTTCCCGGCATGCCTCGCAGCCGTGGCGATCATCGCGTGGCTCGTCGCACGGCAAACGCCGTTCTACCGGTTCGCCGTCGACCAGTCGCTGTCGATGCGCTATCACAACCTGGACGGATTCCGCGGCATCCTCGCCACTTCCGTCGTCTTTCATCACTTCGCGTGCAACCAGGGTTTGCTCACGACCGGAAGCTGGGGCACGAGCCCCGGCTTCCTGCGCAATCTCGGGACGATTCCCGTCGCGATGTTCTTCATGGTCACCGGGTTTCTGTTTTGGGAACGCGCGTGCAAGGGCACGCTCGACGTGCGGACCTTCTTCGTCGGGCGCGTGCGGCGCGTCGCCCCGCTCTATCTCGCTTACGCGATCGTCATCGTCGTCTGCACGCTGGTCTGGTTTCCCCGCAACGTCGTGGATGCGCCGACGCAGCTGCTGGCCGACGTGCTCAAGACCGTGTCGCTCGGCTGGTTCGGCGCGTTCCCGATCAACGGCGCCCCACGCACCAGCTATCTGAGCGGCGTCTGGTGGACGCTCGGATATGAATGGCGGTTCTACGCCGTCGTTCCGTTTCTCGCGTGGTTCGTCGCGACGCATGCGTGGCGCAAGCTGTTCGCGCTCGCGATCGTCACGATCTGCGCGACGCTGTTCGGGCAGCCTGGCAGCATGGCGCTGCTGTTCGCGTTCGGTGCCGTGGCATTCGAGGTGTCGCGGCACCCCGCGATCCGCGCGCGGCTCGACACGAAATCGGCCGCCACCGTCGCGTTGCTGATCCTTGCCGTCGCCCCGAGCCCCGGCGAACGCTATTCGATCGAGGGCGTGCTGCCGCTGCTGCCCGTGTTCGTGTGCGTCGCCTGCGGGAACACGTTCTACGGCGTGCTCAAGACCCGTCCGCTCGCCTTGCTCGGCACGGCCAGCTTCAGCATCTACATGATCCACATGGTGATCGTGTACATGATGATCCACGCGATCAACCGGTTCGTTTTCCAGATCGGTTCCGCGGACGACCTGCAACGCTGGCTGCTCTCGCTTGGATGCGCGCTGATCGCGGTACTTTGCGCGCTGCTGACCTATCGCTACATCGAGCATCCATTCATCGCGAAACGCAGTAACGCGCGTCCGGCACACCGACCGGTACAACCCGAGCGCGAGCGTCACACGGCCACGCTGTGACCTGCCCACCGATCAGAACCGATACGAAATCCCGATCTGCAAAACCGGGTACCACCGATAGCGCGACATCACCTGCCGCAGCGAATCCAGGCCGCTCGACGCCAGGATCTGGCTCTTCGCCGGCCCGGCCGCGGCTGCCAGTTCAGGCGACAGCGTGTACGAACATTTCGGTATCCCGTACGCCACGCCAAGATCGGCAACGAACCCCAGCCCCTTCGACGCCGGCCGATGCCCGTAGCCGATCCCGAAGTACGGCATCACGGTCGGATAGCGCGCTTCCGCCACCGCGTACATCCCCGGCATCGCAGGATAGTGCTTGCCGCCGAACACATAGGTGCCGTTGGTCGGCACCGATACGCCACGGAGATCATCGTCGTTGAAGCGCAGGCCGAGTGTCGCCCGGAAGCCGCTGCCTCGCCATGGAAAGATGTCCGCGTACAGGCCGCCCTGGCGCAGCTTCAGGTCATCCTGATAGCGATTGCCGGCCACCGTGAAGTCATGCGAAAGATCGATCGCATTGAAGTCCGCATGCGCGCCCAGCATCGAATTGAAGCTCACGGCCGCGCCGATGCCGACGCCCTGCGTGCCGCCCTGCAGGTAGATCTCCTGCGCGAGTACTTGCATGCTCGCGGCGCACGTCACCGCGACCGCTGCCCATTGTTTCACCGTCGTTTTCACGGGCGCCTCCCCCGACATGTGCCGGGCGCGCCTCGCCAACGCATGCGACCTGCGCCGCCACGCGTGACGCGAACCCCGGCACGACACCTTGCAAGCACGCTTGCTGTTCGACGGATCGGGAACGCGTTGCCCCATGCGCATGACCGATACGACATGCGCGGCGCCGCGGCCCGATCCGATTCCCCGTTTGTTTCGATGTCGTTACATGCCGCCGATGCCCTGATCGTTCTGGCGAGATTCGTCTGCACCGGCGGCACCGGGTCCACCGCAAGGCACGTGCCATGCCTCGCAAATCCACGCGCAGCAAGCGTCGCAGCCAAACGCTCGCCGTCGTGCGGTGCGAAATCGGGGGAAATGTTTCAGGAACGCATCGATATTCGGCACGCGACGCCGCAGCGCGCGATTGTGTGCGCACGCATCGATATCGCGATGCACGCCGAACAAGGCCGGACGGCCATTAGCGCACGTCCGTCTCCGTTACCGTCGATCGAATGTGGCCGCATGCATCGAAGAAACGTTGCAAGGGTGTGACCTCGCACAGAGCGCGTGCGAGGCCGATACGCAAGCGCGCCCGGCAAGTCAGGGGGAATACGGATGCCGGTTCACGCGTGCCGCGCGAAAGGGCCGTCGTGTAAGCGGCAGCCGATCAGTACACCCCACCGATTCCCGCATCGCCCGAAGTTTCGTCGACCGATGACAGCCTGCCCGCGGATGATAGAATCGTCCGTCCATACCCTCTGGACGGGCACAATGCAAAAACTGCAGTGGTCTAGCGGAATCGATAACGAAATCGAATTCTGGTCGAAGTGGTTGGATACGAAGGGCGGTGCGTGGCCGGAAGATTTTCAGTTCCGCATCAACCCCGACGCCGAAGTACATCCGTGGATGGCCGAACTGCTGAACGGCATCCCGAATCCGAAGATCCTCGACGTGGGGGCCGGCCCGATGACGGTGCTGGGCAAGAAGATGAACGGCATGCCGCTGGACATCACCGCCGTCGATGCGCTGGGCGATCTGTACAGCCGCCTGGATTTCCCTGCAGGGCTTCCCCTCATCAAAACCCAGCAGTGCGAAAGCGAATGCCTGACCACGATGTTTCCGGCAAACACGTTCGACCTGACCTATGCGAAAAACACGCTCGACCACAGCTACAATCCGGTCGAAGCGTTTCGGCAGATGGTCGCCGTGACGAAACCCGGTGGCTTCATTGCGACCGAGCATGCGGCGAACGAGGCGCTGAACGAGAACTGGGAAGGCTTCCACCAATGGAACTTCCACGTCGACGGGCGCGATTTCCTGATCTCGAATCGAAACGAAACGTTTAGTATCTGCCGCGAAATCGAGGGCCTGGCGACTATCGAAACGCTCTCCCCTGATCGCGCTGACTATATCGGTTGCGTGATGCGCAAACTCTGATCGGCGACCGGGTGCGGCTGTTCAATTCAGTCGCACCCATCGGAACGATTCACCGCTCGCGAATTCCCCCTGAATTCAACAGTCCGAACCGGTCGGCCGGAATCGCGGCATGGCGACCGCAATCAGACATTACTACCGCCTGTCGTGCAGATCCGGCAACGTTTTCCGGATGCGGCCATGCGTTCGATCCGGGTGCGAACCCGCATCGTCATGACATCGCAGTTCCTTCCGGGGACCCAGCGCTTCAGCCCGCCGGGTTTGATTTACACTTCGGCGTCCAACCCACCCACGTTATCGATGACGAAGTCCGCTCCGCCCCCCAATAATCAGCGCGTATTCGGGCTGGATATACTGCGCGCGCTCGCGGTTCTCCTCGTTCTCGCCAGCCATACCGTGGCGCACGGGGCGCCGCCTGCATGGATGAGATGGTACTTCTCGGCCCAGGGGACGATCGGCGTAGAGATCTTTTACGTTCTGAGCGGGTTCCTGATTGGCAGCGTACTGATCCGGTCGCGGAAAGCGGGCAAGCTCAAGGCCCCTGGCGATGTTCTTGATTTCTGGAAGCGCCGCTGGGCACGCACCCTCCCGCTCTATGCCTTCTTCCTGCTCGTCTATCTGCGCTTCGACTACCACGGCCCGGCATCCCTCGACGTCGCCTGGCCATTCTTCCTCTTTCTCCAGAATCTGGCGTGGCCGATAGGACCATTCTTCGAGCACTCGTGGAGCCTGGCCGTCGAAGAATGGTTCTACCTGTTGCTCCCGTGCGTATTTCTCGCCGCCGCAGGCATGCTGAAGTCGACCGGACGTGCGATGCTCGCAACGTGCGCCGTGTTCATCGCTGGCCCGCTTGTCGCAAGGATCGTTTTTGGTTGGAACGCCCAGTCGCTATCGGATGTCGATCGTCATGTTCGATCCATCGTATTGTGCCGACTGGATTCCCTGTTCATCGGGGTAATCGTTGCGTATATCCGCATCGAACGACCGAAACAGTTTGCGCGTCTTGCGTCGCTCTGGAAATTTGCGTTGCCGATATTTGTCGCCCTGACGCTCTACTTCGCGTGCGGTGCGCCTTATCTCGTCACCAACGCCACCGTCCGCACCATGGCATACCCGATGTTGTCCGTCGTCATCGCCGCGTTGCTTCCCGCAGCGATGACCATTCGCACGTCGGGCAGTCGTCTGCTCGATCGCTTCATCGACTGGACCAGCCGGATTTCGTATTCCCTCTACCTGGGACACATCTGCATGCTGACACTGGTGCTCGGCATGTTTGCAAAATACGGATGGTCAATCGAAAGTCATCGCACGACACTCATCCTGTATGTCACGCTCGCCGGCTTCTATTTCGCATTCGCGCATCTGACATACAGGTTCGTCGAGCAGCCCTACATCCGGCTTCGCGACAAGGTCATGGGGAACAGCGACGAGCGAAGCGGGTGCAATGCCGTGAGCGTTCCCTCAGTCCGGCCGGAAACCCCGGCAAAGCTCTCTCCGGAAGTGCTTGCGAACGTGCAACACATCGAGCATCGGTAGCAGGGCCGCCAGGCGAATCGGAAATGCAAAGGCCGCTCACAACGAGCGGCCAGCCCTTCGCGTTCGGTCGGCCGTGCTACAACCCATACCCGCCTGAAACATTCAACTGCTGCCCGGTAATGTAATTAGCCCGGTCCGACGCCAGAAACACCGCCGCCCGTCCGGCATCGTGCGCCTTCCCCCAGCGCTTGAGCGCGAGCATCTTCTGCGTCTCGTCGATCCACGCCTGGTCGAACTGCCCCTGTTCGAGCAGCACCGGAAACATGCCGGCCTCGATCACGCCGACCAGGATCGAATTCGCGCGAATGTCATAACGCCCCTCCTCGCGTGCCAGGCCCTTGACCAGCGCCTCGTTCGCCGCCTTCGGCGCGACCGACAGCCCGTCGCGATCCGGCCAGCGCAGGTGCCCGGCCGAGCCGAGCGTCACGAACGATCCGCCGCCCGACGCACGGAAGTGCGGCAACGCAGCCTTCGCCGTCACGAAGAAGCCTACCGTCTCGACGTCGATCGCGCGGCGCCAGTCGTCGTGCGTCATGTCGCCGATATGACGCTGGTTCACGAACGGACCGGCCGCCCAGACGACCGTATGCACGCGGCCATGCGCGTCGATCGCGGCCGCGAGCACGGCGTCGACCTGGGCAGGATCGGTCACGTCCACGCAGTGCGTGGTCGCCGCGACGCCTTCGCCGCGAATCTCGCGCGCCACGCGCTCGGCCACGTCGGCCTTGCTCCGATAGCCCACCGCGACCGGCACGCCGGCACGCGCAAACTCGAGCGCGACACCCTGCCCGATCCCGCCGCTGCCGCCGAACACCAGCACCGCGCCCTGCGGAAACCCGTTGTCGTTCATGCGTTCATCCCGTTCGTGTGTCGCGGCGGCGCTCAGGCCGCCGCCTCGGTCCCCGCCCGCAGGCGGTACTTCAGCACCTTGCCGGCCGCGCTCGTCGGCAGTTGCTCGACGAACGTGAAATACCGCGGCACCTTGTAGTTCGCCATGTTGCGACGCGCCCAGTCGTTCAGTTCGTCGGCGTCGGCATGCGCGCCCGGCCGCAGCACGACATACGCATGGCCGACTTCGCCGAGCCGCGTATCGGGCACGCCGACCAGCGCCACCTGGGCGATCGCCGGATGCGCGGCGAGCAGCCGCTCGATCTCGGCCGGATAACAGTTGAAGCCGCCGACGATGAACATGTCCTTGATGCGATCGGTGATCTTCAGGTTGCCGTCCGCATCGACGCAGCCAAGATCGCCCGTATGCAGCCAGCCGTCCGCATCGACCGTCTCGCGCGTCGCGTCCGGCTGGTTGAAGTAGCCGCGCATCACGTTGTAGCCGCGCACCCAGATTTCGCCGGTCTCGTCCGGCCCGAGCGGCTCACCGCCTTGGCCCGCGATACGCAATTCGACGTCCGGCATCGGGCGCCCCGACGTACAGGCAACGGTTTGCGCATCGTCGCCCTGGCGGCACAGCGTCGCGAAGCCGCACGATTCGGTCAGCCCATAGCCGGTCAGCACCGTCTCGAAGCCGAGTTCCGCGCGCATCCGCTCGATCAGGCTCGGCGCGATCGCCGCCGCGCCCGTCACCGCGATCCGCAGCGACGACAGGTCGCGCATCGCGCGATCGGGTGCGTCGAGCAGCGCGTAGTACAGCGTCGGCGGCCCGGGCAGCACCGAGACGCGGTCGTCGGCGACGCGCCGCAGCACATCGGCCGGCTGGAACACGAGATGCGGCAGCACGGTCGCGCCGCTCGACAGCGCGGCGAGCCAGCCGGCCTTGTAGCCGAACGTATGGAAGAACGGATTGACGATCAGGTAGCGGTCGTCGGCGCGTACGCCGGCGATCGCCGCCCACGCCTGCGCGGCGCGCAAGTTCTGGCCGTGCGCGGTCATCACGCCCTTCGGCCGGCCCGTCGTGCCGGACGTGAACATCAGGTCCATCACGGTGTCGGGCGTGACCTGTGCCTCGCGTTCGCGCACCGCGGCCAGCGGCACCTCGGCACCGCGTGCGAGGAACGCGTTCCAGGTCTCGTCGCACGCGCCTGAAGGCGGCTCGCCGTCGAACACGACGACGCGCTCGAGCGTCGCGGGCCGGTGCGGCGCGAGCATCGCCGGATAGGATTCGCCGAGGAAGGTGCCGCAGCAGAACAGCAGCCGCACGCCGCCGTCGTGCAGGATGCCGCCCACCTCCATTCCCTTCATCCGCGTATTGACCGGCACGAGAATCGCGCCGACGGTGTGGATCGCCAGCGCCGCGACGATCCATTCCGGCAGGTTCGGCGCCCACACCGCGATGCGGTCGCCCGCCGCGATGCCGCTCGCGAGCAGCGCGCGGGCCGCGTCGACGCGCGCCGCGTCGAGTTCCGCGTAGGTCAGCCGGCCATGCTCCGACTCGATCGCCGGATGCGCGCCGTAGCGCGCGGCTGCCCGGGCGATCAGCGCGGGCGTGGTCAGGATTTCGTTGTCCATCGTCTTAGATCAGGGTGGCCGTGCGCGCCGCCGGCGCGCGACGGCTCAGTCGGGAAACACCACGCGCAGCGCGTCGCTCGCGGGCCGTGCGCAACAGGCGAGCGTCCAGCCGGCCGCGATCTCGTCGTCGTCGAGCACGTGGTTGCTGTCGAGCGCGACCTCGCCGCGCTCGATCCGGCACATGCACGCGCCGCATTGCCCCATCCGGCAGGAATTCGGCGCCGGCACGCCCGCGCGCAGCATCGCGTCGAGCAGCGTCTCGCCGGGGGCGCTGTCGAACGCGAACGCGTCGCCGTCGAGCACCGTTTCGATCGCCGCGCCGGCGCCGGATGCCGAGGCCGCCGCTGCGACGCTCGACGCCGTCGTATCCGCCGGTGCCGGTACATCAGGCAGCGATGCAAAACGCTCGACGTGGACCCGCGAACGCGGCAACCCGAGGCCGAGCATCGCGGCCAGCGCGTTCTCCATGAACAGCGCGGGCCCGCAGATAAACGTCTCCTGCTGGCTGAACGGCCGCGCGAGTTCCTCGAGATGGCGCTGCTGCGGGATGCCCTGCACGCTGTCGAGCCAGTGGATCACGCGCACGCGGCCCGGATGGCGCTGCGCGAGCTGCTGCAGCTCGGCGCGGAAAATCACCGCGCGTTCGTCGCGGTTCGCGTAGATCAGCGTCAGCATCCCGCGTCCGTGCACGAGCGCCGATTTCAGGATCGACAGCACCGGCGTGATGCCGCTGCCGCCCGCGAACAGCAGCAGGTCGCCGTCGAGCGTGCGCGGCGTGAACACGCCGGCCGGCGGCAGCACGTCGAGCGCATCGCCCGCCTTCACGCGGTCGCACAGCCAGTTCGACGCGCGGCCGTCGCGCACGCGCTTGACGGTGATCTTCGGCGCGGCGTCGATGCCGGGCGCACTCGACAGCGAATAGCAGCGCGCGACGGTGGCGTCCGCGCACGGCACGTTCAACGTCAGGAACTGACCGGGCCGGTACGCGAATGCGTCGCGCAACGCGGCCGGCACGTCGAACACGAACGAGCACGCGTCGTCGCTTTCGGCAATCACGTCGGCAACGGTCAGCCGATGGAAGCGCGAATCGCTCATGGCCGGCTCCTCACGTCACGCGGCCGCACGGGCCACCGGCGCGCCGGGCGTCGTGTAGGCGCCGTCGAGATAGACGAGCGGATCGACGTCGCCGCTCATCAGCACCTCGCGGATGCGCCCGATGAACACCGTATGCGTGCCGTACTCGAAGCGGCCGTCCTGCTCGCACACGAGGCTCGCCTGTGCGTCGCGCAGATACGGCACGCCGAGCGCCGATGTGTGCCAGTCGCCGGTCGTGAAGCGCGCCTCGCCCTTCAGGCGGCCGCTGCAGTCGATCGCGATGCCTTCGTGGGCCGCCGACAACACGTTCACGCAGAACCCGGCGCCCGCGTCGAGCGGCGGATACAGCGACGCGCTGCGATTGATGCAGATCAGCAGCGAAGGCGGATCGGTCGACAGCGAATCGACCGCCGTCGCGGACATCGAGTAGCGCCGGCCGTCGTGCGCACTGCTGATGACCGTGACGGAGCGCGCGAGGCGGCGCATCGCGAGCAGCATGTCGGTGCGCAGCGGATGGGGGGTGAAATCGCTCATCATTGGACTCCGTCAAGTTCAGTCGTGGAGGGCCGGGCGGGCCGGCCGCCGGCGTCGGCTGCGCGAGCAGCCAGGTGGTCGGCGGCGAGATACCCGAAGGTCATCGCCGGACCGAGCGTCGAGCCCGCGCCGGGGTAGCTCGCGCCCATCATCGATGCGCTGGTGTTGCCGATCGCGTACAGGCCGTCGATCGGCTCGCCGTCGGCGCGCAGCACGCGGGCGTGCACGTCGGTGACGAGCCCGCCCTTCGTGCCGATGTCGCCCGCGTCGATCCGCACCGCGTAGAACGGCGCCTGGTCGACCGGCCCGAGGCACGGGTTCGGCTTGTTCCGCGGATCGCCGTAGTACGTGTCGAACAGGTTGTCGCCCTTGCCGAACGCCTCGTCGATCCCGGTTGCCGCATAGCGCGCCATGTCGCGCAGCGTGTCGTGCAGGCCGACCGCGTCGACGCCGATGCGTGCGGCCAGCGCGTCGATCGTGTCGGCCTTCACGATCACATCGCGGAACGCGGCCGGAATCCGTGAATCGGGCATCATCGACGCCGGCATGATCGGCCCGCACGGATACTTGCGGCGAAACCGCGCGTCGAACACCATCCAGGCCGGCACGCTTGCGCCAGTGCGCGCATGGTCGCGGTACATCGCCGGCACGAATTCGGAATACGGTGCGGCTTCGTTGACGAAGCGCTTGCCGAGGCGGTTCACGATCACGCAGCCCGGCAGGTTGCGTTCGACGAACAGTGCGCGCTGCTTCTCCTCGCCGGCGACACCGACCGTCGGCGCGCCCCATACGTGCGCCATCAGCGCGAGCGCGCCGCCGAGCCGGTGGCCTTCGGCGATCGCGTCACCGGTGTTGGCCGGCGGCGTCGCGCTCCACTGCGCCTGCGTCGGCTGCGGCAGGTAGCGCTCGCGCATCGGCTGGTTGCGCTCGAAGCCGCCCGCGCCGAGGATCACGCCACGCCGCGCGGCGATCGTCACCAGCTGCCCGAAGCGCTGCGCGCGCACGCCGGTCACGCGGCCGTCGACGTCGAGCAGGTCGCGCATCGGCGTGTCGAGCCACACGGGTACGTTGCGGTCGAGCAGCGCACGGCGCAGCCCGCCGATCAACGCGTTGCCGAGCGTCAGGCGCCGGTCGCGCCGCGTGCGGCGGCGCATCCCGATATCGAGCCAGTAGCGGCCGAACTGCGCGATCGCGAGCTTCATGAAGCCGGGCCCGCGCGAGAACAGCGTGTGCGCCTCCTTCGACGTCACCGCCACGCGCCCGCCGATCAGCGTGCCGGGCGACGCCGGCCGCAGCCGGTCGAATTCGTCGCCGAGCAGCCCGCCGTCGAACGGCATCGGATCGAGCGCGCGGTAGCCCGGCATCGCGCCCGGCACCTTCTGGAAATAGTCCGCGTATTTCGGCAGCGACTGGTAGCGCACCGGCGTCTTCGATTCCAGGTAGCGCAGCATCTCCGGCGCGCGGTCGAGATACGTGTCGATCTTCTCGGGCGTCGATTCACCGGCTACGCACGCTTCGATGTAGCCGCGCGCGGCCTCGCGCGAATCGGTCGCGCCCAGTTCGGCGATATGGTGGTTGCACGGCACCCAGATGCCGCCGCCGGAGACGGCCGACGTGCCGCCGTACAGCGCCGACTTCTCGATCACGACGACGGACAGGCCGCGGTCGGCCGCGCGGCACGCGGCGAGCAGCGCGCCCGCGCCCGAACCGACGACCACCACGTCGAACTCGTATTGCTGTGCTTGCGGGTCGTTCATCTCGGCCTCGTCAGATGAAGAAGTCGGTGTTCTCGCGGCCGAGCATCACGGCGCCGAGGTTCTGGCCGAAGCGGTCGACGTTGTTCGCGTAGTGCGCGCGGGCCGCATGCAGGTCGAGGAAGCGACGCACGAGCGGATTGCGGTGATAGATGCCGTTGCCGCCCGCGTAGCGCAGCAGCGCGTTCGCGGCCTGCGCGCAGCGCTCGGCGACCTGTGCGGACTGGTAGCGGAAATGCATGCGGCGCTCGATCGACACGGCCGGGCCGCCGGTGACGGACGCCATCAGTTCCGCGAAATTGCGCTTGAGCAGCACCTGCATCTCGTCGATCGCGACGGCCGCGTTCGCACACGCGTTCTGCGCGCCCGGATCGTCGGTCGTCTTCGCACCGCTGTTGGCCGACACGCGCGTCGCCGCATACCCGGTGAAATCGTCGAGCGCCCCCTGCAGCGCGCCGATGCACGACGTGCACACCGCGCGCACGAAGATCTGCGCGAACGGCAGCTTGAACAGCGGCGCGTCGTTGACGGCCAGGCCGGGGCTCGTGCCCATCATCCCGTCGATCGCCTTGTGCGTGCGGTACGCGGGCACGAACACGTCGTCGACGACGATGTCGTGGCTGCCCGTCGCGCGCAGGCCGAGCACGTCCCAGTCCTGCTGGATCCGGTAATCGGCTTTCGGCAGCAGGAAGGTGCGGTATTCGGGCGGCTGGCCGGCTTCGACCGGCGGCACCAGCGCGCCGAGGAACACCCATTCGCACAGTTCGCTGCCGCTCGAGAACTTCCAGTGGCCCGACAGGCGGAAGCCGCCGTCGACCGGCGTCACGCGGCCCACCGGCATGTAGGTCGACGCGATCAGCGTCGCCGGGTCGTCGCCCCACACGTCCTGCTGCGCGCGTGCGTCGAACAGCGCGAGCTGCCAGTTGTGCACGCCGACGACGCCGTACACCCACGCGGTCGACATGCAGCCGCGCGCGAGCGCCATCTGGATGTCGAAGAACGCCTGCGGATCGAGCTCGTAGCCGCCGTAGCGCTTCGGCTGCAGCACCTTGAAGAAGCCGGCGGCCTGCATGTCGGCGATCGTCTCGGCCGGGATGCGGCCCTGCGCGTCCGCCTGCGCGGCGCGGCCGGCCAGCGTCGGCGCCAGTGCCTCGGCCCGGGCGATCAGCGTGGCGGCCAGCGCGTTCGAATCGTTGTCGCGATGCACGAATGTCTCCTGTGAAGCGGGTGATGCGCCGCGGCGCGGGCCCCGCTCTCGTTCAAAGTTGTCCGGCGCGGCCTGGCCGCGGGCGATGCTCGCCACCACCGATGGTCGGCTTCGCGCGACCGCACCGCATCGTCCGACCGGACGACGGGCGCGGCCCGGTGCATCACGCGCAGGCGCGCTCCTTCTCGCGGTTGAAGAACGGGATCACGTGTTCGCCGATGTTGCGGATGGTCTCCATCTGCGCGTCGTGCGGCACGGTGCCCATCTGGCACAGGAACAGCACTTCGTCGACGCCGGCTTCCTGCAGGCGGCCGACATAGCCGATGCAGTCGTCTACCGTGCCGTACGCATGGTTCGGGTTCATCATCGCGAGCGCCGGGTCGGCAAAGTTCACGACGACCTCCTCCGACGCGAAGCGCGAGCGGATCACCATTTCGCCGGTATCGGCCTGCACGAGGTCGTCGCCCCACTTCGCCGGGTCCGGACGCTCGCCGCCCGTGTACCAGTACGCGAGCGATTCCATGAAGTAGCGCTGGCCGCGGATGCCGATCTTGCGGGCGGCCTGGCCGTCGGCCATCACGACCGTCGGGCACAGTGCCGCGAGGTGCTGGGTCGGGCGGAAGCCGACCTGGTCTTCCGGCTTGCGGTTCGCCCAGGCTTCGCGGTACACGGCATTCTTCTTCGCGACTTCGTCGGGGCCGCCGAAGCCGAGCACCAGCGCGCCCATCCCGCGCTGGCCGGCGCGCAGCAGCGCGTCGGTGTTGGTACACGCGAGGTACATCGGCGGATGCGGATCCTGGAACGGCTTCGGGTGGATCGGACGCTTCGGAATCTTGATGTACTTGCCGTCGTGCTCGATCTCGTCCTGCACGAACATCTTCGGCACGAGGTACATCGATTCGTCGATCATCGGCTGCAGTTCGTTGAGGTCGTAGCCGAACGCGCCGGCTTCCTGCTGGCTGCCGCCCTTGCCGACGCCGAAGTGCACGCGGCCGCCGGACAGGATGTCGAGCAGCGCGACGCGCTCCGCGACCTTGATCGGGTGGTTCATCGCCGGCGGCAGGCACACGACGCCGTGGCCGAGGCCGATGCGCGTCGTGCGGCCGGCCAGGTACGCAAGGAAGGTTTCCGGCGCGCTCATGTGCGCATAGTTGGTCAGCGACGTGTGCTCCACGCACCAGATCGTGTCGAAGCCGACCTGCTCGGCGAGCAGCGCCTGTTCGACCGTCTCCTTGAATACCCGGTGGTCGCCCTCGCGCGATGCGTCGGTGGTCTGGGCTTCGTAGATGAGGGAAAACTTCATTGCGTGCGTCTCCATGGTTGTTGGACGAGTCGGAGTCGTGCAGCCCGCCCGCACGATACGGACGAAGCGCGACGGTCCACGAATGGGAGTGTCGGCGCGCGGACGGGCGCGGGCATCGTCTGTTCGGAGTACCGGCGCGCCCGCGGCGACAGAGGGGTTTCACGGTCATCCGATCGGACTGCGTGAGCGCGCGACCGGCGCGCTAGCATCGAACGGTGGGCGCGTGGCGCGCACCGACCAACGACAAGGGAGAGCGGGAATGAAGGTATCGATGCTGCTGTATCCGGTCGACGACATCGACACGGCGCTGCCGCTGTTCGTCGACGGGCTGGGCCTGAACGTGAAGTTTCGCGACGGCGACCGCTATTGCGCGCTCGACGGCGGCCCGCTGACGATCGCGCTGGTCGCGGGCGACGAGCAGATCGTCGAGCGCGCGGCGCTCACGCTGCGCGTCGACGAGGACGACGACCTGTATGCGGCAATGGCGCGCGTGGTAAAGGCCGGCGCGTCGGTGCGCGTGCCCGTGCAGGCCGGGCCGCACGAATACCGCGCGGTGCTGGAGGACAAGAACGGCGCATTGCTCGTGATTTCGCAGAAACGGGCCGCATGACGGCACGCCGCGCGGGCGCCGGATACGGGCGCCTCGTGCGCGGCGTGCCCGCTAGGCCTCCGCGCCCGGCGTGCTCAGGTCGCTCGCCTCGAGCAATTCGAGCAGCGTGCGCGCCGGCTGGCTGAGCCGCTTCGCGGCCAGCGCGATGAATTCGATGTCGGGCAGCACGGGCAGCGCGTCGCCGTTGACCAGCGGCGCGAGCCCGCGCGTCGACAGATAGTGCGACGTCGCGGTCAGGCCGAGCCCCGCGCGCGCGGCCGCGATGCAGCCCGGCTGGCTGCTGCTCGAACACACGACTTCCCAGCCGATCCCCTTCTCCGCGAGCGCGTTCAGGACGATCGCGCGCGTCACGCTCGGCTCGGCGACCAGCACGAGCGGCAGCGGCCGCTCCGGATCGACGATGGTGCCGGGCCGCGCGACCCATTCGAGCCGCGTGCGCAAGAGCGGCGTGCCGCGCCGCTCGCCGAGCCGCCGCTTGCCGATCATCAGGTCGAGCGCGCCCGCGTCCAGCCCTTCGTAGAGCCGGCTCGTCATCCCGGTGGTGATCTCCAGCGCGACGTCCGGATGCGCAGCGCGAAACCCGGCGAGCACGTCCGGCAACGCGACGAGCGCGAGGTCGTCCGGCGCGCCAAGGCGCACCCGCCCCTTGAGCCTCGGCTTGCGGAATTGCGATTCCGCGCGGTTCAGCGCCTGCAGGATCACGTTCGCATGCACGAGCAGCGCCTCGCCGTCGGCCGTCATCGCGATCGAATGCGTGTCGCGCACGAACAGCCGCCGGCCGACGCTCTCTTCGAGACGACGGATATGTTCGCTGACGCTCGACTGGTTGAGCCCGAGCTGCCGGCCCGCTTCGGTGAAGCTGCGGCAGTTCGTGACGGTAGCGAACGTGTTGAGCCAGACGGGATTGAGCATGGCGCATTGTCATCGGTATTACCGATGACAGTCAATGTCTTCAGGCGGCTTCCCGATGACCATCGGAATCGGTACCATCGTGCGCTTGGAGACCGGCAGGCGCCGCGCGCAACCGCGTGAAGGCGCCACCCGCGCCGGCCTTTGCACCACCGATTTCGCCATGTCCCGGGAACCCACACACGCCGCGCTGCTCTGGATCGTCGCCGCTGCATTCTTCATGCAGTCGCTCGACACGACGATCGTCAACACCGCGCTGCCTTCGATCGCACAAAGCCTGCATGCGTCGCCGCTCGCGATGCAACCCGTCGTGGTCGTCTATACGCTGACGATGGCGATGCTCACGCCGGCGTCCGGCTGGCTCGCCGACCGGTTCGGCACGCGCCGCGTGTTCTCGCTCGCGATTCTCGTGTTCGTGCTGGCATCGATCGGCTGCGCGGCGTCGCATACGCTCGGCCAGCTCGTCGCCGCGCGCGCGCTGCAGGGCATCGGCGGCTCGATGCTGCTGCCGATCGGCCGGCTCGCCGTGCTGCGCCGCGTGCCGGGCGAACAGTACGTCGCGGCGATCGCGTTCGTGTCGATCGCCGGCCAGCTCGGCCCGATCGTCGGGCCGACGCTCGGCGGCTGGCTCACGCAGGCGATTTCGTGGCACTGTGTGTTCATCGTCAACGTGCCGGTCGGCGTGGTCGGCTTCGTCGCCGTGCAGCGTTACCTGCCGCACGACCAGGCGCAACAGCCGCCGCCGTTCGACTTCGTCGGCTGTGCGCTGCTGTCGGTCGCGATGATCGCGCTGTCGCTCGCAATCGACCCGCCGATGCCCGCGCATCGCACCGCGTGGGCGGCCGGGCTCGCCGTGGTCGGGCTGGCGAGCGCGCTTGCGTACCTGCCGCACGCGCGGCGCCGTGCGCAGCCGCTGTTCCGGCTCGGGCTGTTCCGCGAGCCGAACTTCGGCTCGGGCCTGCTCGGCAACCTGCTGTGCCGGATCGGCACGAGCTCCGTGCCGTTCATGCTGCCGCTGCTGATGCAGGTGCAGCTCGGCTATACGCCGCTGCAGTCGGGGCTGATGATGCTGCCGGCCGCGATCGCGGGCGTCATCGCGAAACGCTGGATCGCGCCGCTCGTGAAGCGTTTCGGCTATGCGGCGTTTCTGGTCGTGAATACGGGGATCGTCGGGTGCGCGATCGCGGGGTTCGCGCTGGTGTCGGCGCGGCCCGCGCCGCTACTGGAAGGCGCGCTGCTGATCGTGTTCGGCGCGGCGAACTCGATGCAGTTCGCGGCGATGAACGGCGTGACGTTGAAGGGGCTGTCGCATGCCGACGCCGGCAGCGGCAACAGCCTGTTCACGATGATGCAGATGCTGGCGATGGGGCTCGGCGTGTCGATCGGCGGCGGCCTCGTCAACCTGTTTGCCGACTATTGGGGCTCGATGGCGCACGGGTTCATGCTGTCGTTCACGTGCATGGGCGTGGTGACGCTGCTGTCGTCCGTCGTGTTCCGGCGGATCGATACGGCCGCGCCGCCGACCGGCGCGGCCGCGCGCCCGTCCGCGTGAGCGCGGTTGTCAGTTCACCTGGCGGCGCTCGACGACGCGCTTGAGCACCCAGCGGATCGACGAACCGTCGGCCGGCGGCTGCGCGACGCGGTATTCGTCGATTTCGAGCGTGTACAGGTAGCCGGGCTGGTACGCGAAGCCTTCGATACCGGCGTACCACAGGCTCCACGGCTCGTTCGGGCCGTTGCGCACCTGCAGGCACTCCATCGGCGCGACGCCCGTGCAGCGCGCGGATTGCGGCGCGACATACACGGTCTTGGTCACCGGCTTGCTGTCGGCCGGGCGTACCGCGTTCGGCGCCGTGGCGACCGCGTCGGTCTGGCATCCGGCGAGGAGCGTGCTGCCGGCAATGACGGCCGCGCCGAGCAGCGTTCTGGATGGGCGAATCATCGGGTGTTCCTCTGGAAGCGTTGGAGGGCCGATTAGAGGCCCTCACGGCAGGAAAGTTCACAAATAGCTTACAGAAATCACTTCCCCTCTTCACGCTCGGCGAGCCGCGCGACATCGCGGAAACGGTGACGTGGCTGTGCTCGCGCGCTGCGCGTTGCGTCACCGGTCAGGCGATCCCCGTCGACGGCGGATTCACCGTGTGGTGATCGTGTACCATCGACGCTTCCCGATATGCCTGATCGCGCTGCGTTCGTCCGCCCTTTCACATACGTACGATCCGCACGACGCACCCCGCTCCGCATGACCTCACCCGTTCCGTCCGACACCGCGTTGCGCCCGCTGCCGATCGATGCGCTGACCGTGCCGGCCGCGCTCGACGGACGCACGGGCACCAATCGCTCGAGCAGCACTCATCCGCAGATTGCCGCGACCAACGACCTGGATGCGGTGCGCGCGTGGCTCGCCCGCTTCGTCGATACGCCGACCACGTTCCAGAACTACCGCAAGGAAGCCGAACGCCTGCTGCTGTGGGCCGTGATCGCGTGCGGCAAGCCGCTGTCGTCGCTCACGCACGAAGATCTGGTCGTCTACCGCCAGTTCCTGCTCGCACCCGCACCCGCCGAGCTGTGGTGTGCGAACGGCGGGCGCAAGCATCCGCGCGACGATCCGCGCTGGCGGCCGTTCTACGGGCCGCTGTCGGCGGCCAGCCAGCGGCAGGCGCTGGTGATCCTGAACGTGATGTTCTCGTGGCTCGTGCAGGCCGGCTACCTGGCCGGCAATCCGCTCGCGTTGTCGCGGCAGCGGCAGCGCCGGCCCGCGCCGCGCGTCACGCGCCATCTCGGGCAGCCGTTGTGGCAGTCGGTCAAGGACGCGATCGCCGCGATGCCGCGCGACGACGCGCGGGCGGGCTTCCATGCGGATCGCGCGCGCTGGCTGTTCACGCTGCTGTATCTCGGCGGGCTGCGCATCACCGAAGCGGCCGATACGACGATGGGTCAGTTCTTCTGCCGTCGCGACGCGGACGGGCGCGACCGCTGGTGGCTCGACGTGACGGGCAAAGGCGGCCGGCAGCGGCTCGTGCCGGCCACCGACGAGATGATGGCCGAGCTGTCACGCTACCGGCGCGCGCACGGCCTGCCCGCGTTGCCGTCCGACGGCGAGCCCACGCCGCTCGTGCTGCCGGTCGGCCAGGCGCGCAAGCCGCTCACGCGCGCGGCGCTGCACCGGATCGTGAAGCAGGTGTTCCGGCAGGCGGCCGACCGGCTGCGTGCGAACGGCGAAGCCGGCGAGCAGCAGGCGCGCGTGCTCGAACAGGCGTCCGCGCACTGGCTGCGCCACAGCGCGGGCTCGCACATGGCCGACGGCCGCGTCGACCTGCGGCTCGTGCGCGACAACCTCGGCCACGTGTCGCTCACGACCACGAGCCAGTACCTGCACGCGGACGACGACTGGCGGCATCGCGAGACGGAGGAGAAACACCGGATCGGGTGGTAGGCGCGCACCGCGCCTGACGGATTCCGGCTCGCGCGACGTGTCCGCGCTCAGTGATCGAGTTCGAGCCCGCCCAGGCCGCCATTGCTGCGGCATTTCGCGCGATCGCTTTTCTCCGGCACGTCGATCTGGCCGCACAGCACATTGATGCGCTTGCGGTAACTGTCGACCAGGCACTGCGTCGTCGTGCAGCGGTTACGCGCCTTCAGCCACGCCCTCTGCGTCGCCATGAACTGCTCGTACTCGGGCGGATCCTCGACCGGATAGTTGCCGAAGTCGTAGAGCATGTGCTGGTAATCCGCGTTGAGCGCATCGTCGAGACGCGACAACGTCGGATTGGCGCAGATTTCGCGCTCCACGAACGTGGATGCCTTTGCGCAGTTGAACGACGCGGCGTGCGCGCCGGTCGTGCCGGCCGCGACGGCCAACGCAACGAGCCATGCTTTCATGTGGGTGCCGTGAGGGTGAAAACGGCGGCCGTGGATCGGCTCGCCGTGACGGTCGAACGGGAATGCCCGTCGCCGGGACCCGGCAGCTTAGGGCAACGCGCGTCGCATTTCAATACGCGGCCCCGCATCCCGGCACCCATGCCGCACGGCCCGGCACGTCACGCTGATCAGTACACAGCCACCCAGTGCCCGGGCACCCACGCCCAGTGATTGCCGGCCCACCGGTAATGCCCTTTCGCCCAGCGATAGCCCGGTGCAGGCATCGGCGTCGGGACCTCCACGACCGGCGCCGGCTGCGGCGGCCGCACGGGTTCGACCACGCACGCAGACACCAGCGTCGCACTGGCCGTCACCAGCATGGCGAGCGAAACGGATCGGATCTTGTTCATCCTGGATTCTCCCTTTTGTGTCGTGAATGGATTCATTGCGGAAGCGGCAACGTCGCGCGTCACGCGGTTCCGCGAATCAGCCCGCTCATCGGCCGCGTCGTACCGCTTTCCGCAAACAGCGCGGACGCGGTACGGCGCGGATCGAGCCGCAGGCTGTCGGCGGCGGCGCCCGAGATCAACGCGTCGAGCGACGCGGTCGGTTTCAGGTCGCGCCCTTCGTACAGGTCGCCCGGCCGCAACCCCGGCCAGTCGGCGATCACGCGGCCGCCCGCGACCGCGCCGCCCGCCAGCATCGCGACGGATGCCTGCCCGTGATCGGTGCCGCCCGTGCCGTTCGCGGCCGCCGTGCGACCGAACTCGGTTGCGACCAGCACCGTGGTTTGCTGCCACGCGGGCCCGAGGCCGTCGCGCAATGCGGCGAGCATCGTGTCGAGCGCTTTCAGCTGATTCGCGAGCCGTGCGTTCTGTGCGCTGTGCGTGTCCCAGCCACCCGTCTCGATCATCGCGATGCGCGGGCCGTCGTCGCGCGCGAGGAACGTCGCGGCGAGCTTGCCGACGCCCGCCGGATCCTGCCGCGCATGCGCATCGCCGGCGAGGCCGCGCGCGTCCATCGCCGACTGCCACAACGGGCCGAGCTGCGCATCGGCTTCGTAGAGCGCCGACACGCGTGCGAGCAGGTCGTCCGGCGCAGCCGGCAAACCGGACGGCGCGTACGACGCGGCCTGCACGGTGCCGCGCAACGCGAGCGGCACGGTCGGCGCGAACGCGATCGCGCTTTCGCGCGTGGCCGGCAGCAGCGCGGCGAGCCGGTTCAGCCACCCGTCCTTCACCTGGTACGGCGCGCGTCCTCCCGTCTCGAGCACGTTCTGGCCGTCGAAATGCGAGCGGTCGCGATACGGCGATGCAATCGCATGAACGAACAGTGCCTGGCCGTCGCGGTACAACTGCGCGGTCTGCACGAGCGACGGATGCAGCGCGAACGTGCCGTCGAGCCGCGTCGCGGCCGACGTGTCGATCGCCAGCGGGCCGCGCAGCGACGCATACGCGGGCTCGGCATACGGAACGACGATGTTCAGGCCGTCGGCCGCGCCGCGCTGGATCACGAACACGAAGCGCCGATCGGTCTCGACGTTCGCGAACACGATCCGTGGCGCGACGAGGATCGCGCCTGCGCAGGCGGCGGCCACGCTCAGGAATTGTCGGCGGGACAGTGCCATGGTCATCTCCGTTGGAAATCGGGTGAGACGAGCAACAGCGCGAGCGACGTGGTCGCGCTTTCGGCGCGCGACAGCGCGGTCGCCGTCGGCGCACTCAACGATCCGACGAGCAGCGTGTTGCCGAGCGTGCGCGGGTCGAGCCGGTCGCCCGTGCGCGCGGCCAGCCGCTGCGCGAACTCGACCCGGCGCACGAGCGCGTCGGGCGCGGCCCAGCTCGCGGCAACGTCGTCGTAACCGGCCGGCGAGCCGGGCCGCCACACCGGCTGGCCGAGCTGCGCGAGCATCGGCGCGGCCTTCAGGTCGCCCGTGTCGTGCCAGCCGAGCCCGCGCAGCGACGACACGGCCCACTCCCACGGCGTCTTGAACTTGCGGTTGACCGGCGACCACGCATCGGGCGCATCGACGAGCGCGCGATAGACGGTCGGCAAATCGCCGCCGCTCGCATCGAACGCACGGGCGAGCCGGTCGGTCAGCGCGGGGGGCGGATTGTCGGCGACGAAATGACGGGCCAGCTGGAACGCGATATGCCGGCCGGTCGCCTCCGAATGCGCGAGGTCGTGCAGGATCGCGCGCGCCTGCGCTTCGCCGGGTTGGTCGTAGCTGCGCCCCATCACGGTCCGTACGCCGGGCTCGTGCAGTTTCGGGCGAAACACGAACGCACCGGGTGCAGCATCGCCGGGCTGCGGGCCGCGTCCGCCGGCGATGCTCCAGCCGGTCAGCGCGCGCGCGAATTCCGTCACGTCGGCCTGCGTGTATCCCGTGCGTACGCCGAGCGCGTGCAGTTCCATGATTTCGCGCGCGAGATTCTCGTTGAGCCCGCGCCTGGCCGACGGATTGCGCGCTTCGGCACGCAGCGCGGCCGGGCTGTCGGGGCCGACCGAGCGCGCCTGGTCGAGAAAAAGCTGCATCGCGGGATGCTGTTCGACGGCGACCAGCATGTCCTCGAAACGGCCGAGCACGTGCGGGCGGATCGCGTCGCGTTCGAACGCGCCCGCGTAGGCCGCCACCGGCCCCTTGTCGACCGATACCGCGAAATGGTTCGCCCAGAAATGCACGAGCCGCTCGACGAACGGCGCGGGCGTGATCAGCGCGCTGTTCAGCCGCGCGACGACGGCGCTGCGATACGTGTCGTTGCCGTCGCGCCGGATCAACTGCTCGGTCGCGCGCTTCGTTGCCGGATCGTTGGCCGTCATTGCGTTGCGCGCGTTCGCGAAGCGTGTGGCAAGCGCGACAGCGTCCGGTTCGCCGGCCCACGCGGCCGGCCGCGCGTCATAACGGTCGAATTGCGCGACGAGCGCTGCCTTCGGGTCCGCCGGCGGCGCTTCGTCGGCCCGCGCGCCGAGACCGAAACGGTTCAGCGCGATGGCGGCCGGTGTGATGTCGTTCGGGTGGTCCATGACGGGGCTCTCGCGATGCGTACCCGTGTTTAACGTCGGTCGGCGGGAAATCCGTCGGCGGAAACATGAATATTTCTCCGTGATGGTCCGGGAACGCGCGGTTTGCTACTGGCTTTCAGAAGACTGCCATTCACGGGCGATGCGTCGAATTGTTGACTGCGGAGAAGGACACGTTCGACCGTCGGGCCCTATCAACGCTCAGCAACCCGGTTTTCATGAGGTGCTTAACGCCCCGAAGGAGAACCGGATGCTTGCGTTGTTCCGGCCGTCGATCGTCCGGAAACACGGCCGGTAGGCAAATGGAGCATTGATATGGCCATTCGGCGTTGCCACAATTCCGAGAGCACCCGGGCGCGGGTTGCGTGCGCCATGCAATGACGCGTGAGGGCTATGCCGCTGATCCACGATTGCGCTCTGCGGCGTCATCGCGGCAGCCGGCCGTTGCTCGTCGACGAACGTGACCCGGCTTCTGCGGCACGCGCCACACCCGTGCCTGCGTTTGTCATGGGCGAGGTAGAGCATGATCCCATGCACACCGCATCCCGGTGCCGATACAGCAGGCCCGAATGACGATTTGCCCTGACCCGACGGAGTTTCGCGATGAATTTGACACGTCACGAACTGATCACCATTGGCTCGCTGTCGATGCAGTTCCTGGTCGATGGCACGGACACCGCCGGCCATATGGCAATGGCGGAAATGATCGTCCAGCCGTTCTCGAAAGTTCCGCCGCCGCATCGCCATGTCGACGTCGACGAAACGATCCGCATCGTGGAGGGTTCGCTGACCTACCGGGTCGACGACAGCGTACGCGTGCTGAACGCGGGCGATCATTGCTTCTCGCCCCGCGGCAGCGTTCATCACTTCTCCAATCCGGGCAATGTCCCCGTTCGTGCGCTCGTGGTGTTTACGCCCGCCAACATCGGGCCCGACTATTTCCGCGAGATGGCCGGGGTGTTGGTCGCGGACGGCCCACCGGATCCGGAGAAGGTGAAGTCCGTGATGAAACGCCACGGTATCGAACCGGCATCCTGACCGGATGAGCGTGGCCGGCCCGAATCACACCCGGGCAATCGTCACGGGAATCTCGGGAACTGCACCATGCCTCCGCATTGGGCCGGCTGGGCACTTGTGCTTCCCTGAACCAACGCCAGACTCGAGAAAGCGTATCGCCCCCGCGTCACGGCAGTCTCGTCGTCTCGCCCGCGAGTAAAAATCGGTACCACCGGAGACCCATCATGACCAAGGTGCTCGCCATCCCGCTGCCGGCTCCCGCTATCGCTTTCGCCGATCAATCGGCCTTTCCCGACGGTTCCACCACGCCTGCTGCATCGGATATCCAGCAACGTCCGCGGGCAAGGCATGCGACATCGAACTGGCGGACGGTACCCAGTGGCATGTCCGGTACGGCAATGGCAGCGACTACGATTTCACGTCGAGCCGGAGGTTCGCCGATCACGGCGACTGGAACGCCGAGGTTGGCAAGGTCTGCAGCAAGGGCCGCAAGATCCCGTACTCGCGCAACGACGTTCACGTGAAGGGCGACGACCGCTATCTCAAGCGCGACAACGGAGAAATCATTCAGTTCGTCGAATCGCATTGAACGCCGCGCGTCGGAACGAAGACGAGCGCTCGGGCAACCATGGCTCGGCACACCTCGCGTCGACGTGGCGCCACTTCATTGACCAGGAGAAGCTGCCGCATTCCGGCCTGCCGCTGCGGAATCCACCGGCCACCACTATGATGCCCCCTCTTCCCTTCAGCTTGCGTGCGCGGTTTCCTTGCTTCGGTTCGATGCGTCCGCCCACGCGCTCGACCCGTGCGTGGCTGCTTGCCATCGCGCTGACACTGCACGGCTATGCGGCCCATGCGCAGAACCCGCCCAAGGTCGTCGATATTCCGACGCGCCCCGGCGTGACTCAGCGGTTTCTCTTCATCGCGCCGGACGCGCCGAAGGCCGCGGCCATTCTCTATGCCGGCGGACATGGCGGGCTGCAACTGGAATCGTCCGGCCGGTTCGGATGGGGCGCAGGCAATTTTCTCGTCCGCAGCCGGCAGATATTCGTGAATGACGGCATCGCGGTCGCGGTCATCGATGCGCCGAGCGACCGGCAATCCGCGCCCTACCTCGACGGCTTTCGACTGTCGAAGGAGCACGCCGACGACGCACGCGCCGTGATTGCGTGGTTGAAGGAGCAACTCCATGTACCGGTCTGGCTGGTCGGGACGAGCCGCGGCACCCAGTCCGCCGCCGCCATTGCGATTGCGCTGGCCGGCGGCGGCGGGCCCGACGGTCTCGTGCTGACGTCCACCATCCTCCGCGAAGAGCAAGGCGGTACCGCGGTGACGGACATGAACCTGGCCAGCCTCACGATTCCGGTGCTCGTCGTTCACCACCAGAATGACGGCTGCAAACATTGTCCGGTATCCGAAACGGATACGCTGCTGAAGAAGCTGGAGCAGTCTCCGAAGGCCGAACTGATGATCGTGTCGGGCGGCAGGTCCCAGGGCGGTCCGTGCGAGGCGTCTGCCTATCACGGCTTCAATGGTCTGGAGAGCGGCGTGGTCGACGCGATCTCCGCGTGGATGCTTGCACGCTGAACGTGCGCGCCGCGCAGCGAAGTCGCGGTTGCCCCTTGCGATCCGTTGCCGAAGTTCAGCCTGCAGGCATTGCCGACCCACCTTCCGCGTACGCGTTGCGCACCACTGAAAAGGCACGCCGCCGCAGGTTGCCCGCGCGGCGTTGGCTTACTTGCTCGCCGCGTCCCCTTGCTTCTTCTGCCACTTCGGCGGCAGCCGCCAGTTCCCGCTACGGCGCAACCCGTCGACGAACTTCGCGCGCTCGTCCGGCGTGAGCGTCGCCGCGAAATCGACGACGCTGCGCTCGACCTGCGCACGCAGCGCCGTATCGGCCGCACGCGTGCGGTCGAGCGCCGCGTCGATCGCCGTGCGATCGAGTTGCGGCGCAGCGAGCAGGTCCAGCACGGTGATCCGGTCGTCGCGCCCTTCCCGCGCGAAATCGCGGCCGTCCTTGCGCGCCGCCTTCAGCGCCGCAACGAATTCCTGCTGGCGCGCGTCCGGCAATTCGTCCGCGGCGAAACGCAATGCGGTGTGCGAAGCAGGTGCGCCCGCCGCCCTCAGGTCGCGATGCGTCGAAAACCACTGATACGCCCCGCCGCCGATCGCGCCGAGCATGAATACGTTCAGCACGACCGAACCGACGAGGACGAATTTCCAGCCACGCTCACTCATTCATCACTCCAGTCCACGCTCGGCCCACCGAACGTCGTAGTCAGATAGCCCGGCTCATGCGCAGGCGGCACGCTGCCGAGCATCAGCATCGACACGGCCACCGCACCCGCGAGCGCGCCGGCCAGGCCCACGCCCGCGAATGCCGCGCCCGACCACCACACGG